>NZ_LFZV01000001.1:3376132-3444610 GCF_001183965.1 Bacillus sp. FJAT-27916 | reverse complement strand
ATGGCGACTCCCCACATGCCTTTTAAGGCATTTTTGGCGGCTGTTTTGTATGTACTTGTCTTCATTATGCATCTCCTTTTATTATTTATATATATTATCTATAGTATGGTTTAAATAGAAAAATTCGTCAAATAAAGATGAAATATTTGTAATATTCAAATAATCACTTGTGCATCTCTTTAAAACCAGTATAATTGGAAATAATTAACATACCCACCGGTTAGTATGTGAAGGGAGAGAAAGAAATGAATTTTTCCTATTCTAATAAGGTCAAGGAATTAGAACAAAAGCTTACAAGATTTATGGAGGAAAATGTATATCCGAGTGAAACGCTATATGAACAGCAATTAAATCAGCAGGAAACGCGCTTCAGCCGTATTCCGCCAATCATGGAGGAGCTGAAGGAGAAGGCGAAGGCAGAGGGGCTTTGGAATCTATTCCTCCCGGAGAGCGAGCAGGGAGCTGGTCTGACCAATCTTGAGTATGCACCTTTATGCGAGATTATGGGAAGGTCGCTAATCGGGCCTGAGGTTTTCAATTGCAATGCACCTGATACTGGCAATATGGAGGTGCTTGAACGTTATGGCACGCCTGAACAAAAGGAGAGATGGCTGAAGCCGTTGCTTAATGGGGAGATTCGCTCCTGCTTCTCGATGACTGAGCCTGATGTCGCGTCCTCTGATGCCACGAATATTGAGGCAAGTATCATTAGGGACAGGGATGAGTATGTCATTAACGGCCGGAAATGGTGGTCATCTGGAGCCGGTGATCCGCGCTGTGAGATTGCGATTGTGATGGGGAAGACAGACCGAACAGCTGACAGGCATGAGCAGCAGTCGATGATTCTAGTGCCGCTGAATACACCAGGCGTCAAGATTGAACGACTCCTGCCTGTTTTCGGTTATGATCATGCACCGCACGGCCATGCGGAAATCACTTATGACAATGTGAGGGTTCCGCTTGAGAATATGATTTGGGATGAAGGCAAAGGGTTTGCCATTGCACAAGGCAGGCTTGGACCCGGGAGAATCCATCATTGTATGAGATTAATTGGTGCGGCAGAGAGAGCGCTTGAAGTTTTATGTAAGCGCATACACAAGAGAGTTGCTTTTGGGAAGCCGCTTGCTAATCAAGGTGTGATTCAAGAGTGGATTGCAGACAGCCGTATAGAGATTGAACAGGCGCGTCTATTGACGTTGAAGGCAGCCTATATGATGGATACGGTCGGCAATAAGGAAGCCAAGAAGGAGATTGCAATGATTAAGGTCGTGGCGCCGAGTATGGCCCTTCGTGTCATTGACCGCGCCATGCAAGGTCTGGGTGCTGCAGGGGTATCCGAGGATTATCCGCTTGCGGCTCAATGGGCGAACGCACGGACATTGCGCTTGGCGGATGGACCGGATGAGGTGCATCGAGCCCAGCTTGCAAGGCTTGAATTGAAGAAGTACAAGGAGGAGGCTGGAATTAGACGATGAGTATCTTGGAGATGTTTAATCTAAACGGAAAGACAGCAATCATTACAGGCGGTGGGCGAGGTCTCGGTGAGCAGATTGCCAAAGGCTATGCAGAAGCAGGGGCCAATATTGTCCTTTGCTCCCGGAAGGTGGAGGCATGTGAGGAGACAGCGGGCGAGCTGGAAACATTAGGCGTGAAGACACTGGCCATTCAATGTGATGTATCCAATCCTGATGATATTCAAAGGGTCGTGGATGAAACAATCAGCCGTTTCGGCAGGATTGACATTCTTGTTAATAATAGCGGGGCCTCATGGGGTGCCCCTTCATTTGAAATGCCGCTTGATGCATGGAATAAGGTAATCAATGTGAATCTAACTGGTACATTCCTTATGTCCCAGGCAGTTGGAAAGGTGATGGCAGAGCAAGGCGGCGGGAAAATCGTCAATATCGCCTCTGTTGCCGGTCTTGGCGGAACACATCCAGACATGATGGATACAGTCGGCTATAACGCAAGCAAGGGAGCCATTATCACGCTCACGAAGGACCTCGCTGTTAAATGGGGAAGACATCAAATCAATGTTAATGCCATTGCACCTGGATTCTTCCCGACGAAGATGTCTAAGGTCTTGATTGAGCGCGGCAAGGACACCCTCGAATATATGACACCGCTTGGACGTCTTGGAGGAGAGGAGGATTTGAAGGGAGTCGCTTTATTCTTAGCTTCAGAGGCTGCTAGATATGTAACAGGCCAGATCATTGTTGTGGATGGCGGAAAGAGTGCCATGATTTAAAACTATGAAGAGTGGGAGATGAAAAAATGGAACAAAAACCATGGTATAAGCATTATCCCGAAAATATCTCAACAGAAATCAGCATTCCTAATCAGTCACTTCCGGAAATCCTCCAAGAAACTGCAGAAAAGTCCCCAAACAACAACGCCATTTCGTTTTTTGGCAGAAAAATCAAGTATCAGGCTTTATCACAAATGGCGCACGGGTTTGCTTCAGCCCTGCAAAAAAGCGGGGTCAAAAAGGGAGACCGGGTGGCTATTATGCTTCCAAACTGTCCGCAGTATGTAGTTGGCTATTACGGGGCACTGATTGCCGGCGGAATTGTCACCCAGGTCAATCCGATGCTTGTTGCACGTGAGCTTAAACATATACTTGATGATTCGGGAGCAGAAACGATTATTGTACTGGATGCCTTCTATGAAGCAGTCAAAAGTATTCAAGAGAATACAAATCTAAAAACGGTCATCGTTGTCAGTTTGCAGCCGTCTGGGGCAAAATTCGATGACCGGACTTTTGAGGAATTCATGGCTATTGGCACAGAACCTCCTAAGCCTGTAACAATCGTGCCCGAGGAGGATATCGCGGTATTGCAATATACAGGAGGGACAACTGGCCGCTCTAAAGGGGCAATGCTGACCCACCGCAATTTGGTGGCCAATATTTATCAAACAAAGGAATTCTTTAAGACTTCCATTCAGCATGGCAATGAACGCTATTTAACGGTCATCCCTCTATTCCATGTATTTGGCATGACAGCCTGCATGAACGCCTGCATTCAAATGGCAGGGGAGAACATCTTGCTGCCGCGCTTCAATCTTGAGGAGGTTCTCCAGACAATTAAACAGGAGAAGCCGACTATATTTCCGGGTGTACCGACGATGTATGTTGCCATTAATGCACATCCAAAAGCACAGGAATATGGCATTGACAGCATTAAATTATGCAATAGCGGCAGTGCCCCGATGCCGGTGGAGCTGATGAGAAACTTTGAGGACAAGACAGGCTCAAACGTGCTTGAAGGCTATGGGCTTTCAGAGGCTGCTCCAGTGACACACTGCAATCCATCCTTCGCAGTACGAAAGCCGGGTACCGTCGGTATTGGTTTCCCATCCACTGAGTATAAGATTGTTGACCTTGCGACCGGTGAGCAGGAGGTGCCGAGCGGGGAGCTCGGTGAACTGATTGTGAAAGGCCCGCAGGTAATGAAGGGATATTGGAACATGCCAGAGGAGACAAGTGCCACCCTTAGGGACGGCTGGCTCTATACGGGAGATATTGCCAAGGTGGATGAGGATGGCTATTTGTCTATCGTTGACCGGAAGAAGGATTTGATCATAGCGAGCGGATACAATATTTATCCGCGTGATGTAGAAGAGGTGCTGTATGAGCACCCTGCTGTTCAGGAGGCAGTCGTCATCGGGGTTCCAGATGAATATAGAGGGGAAACGGTTAAAGCGATTCTTGTTTTAAAGGACGGCCAAACTGTTGATGAGGCAGAAATCATCGAATACTGTAAACAAAATATGGCCGCTTATCGTGTGCCGACGATGGTTGACTTCCGAGAAGAGCTGCCGAAAACCAATGTCGGTAAAATTCTGCGACGTGCACTTAGAGAGGAAGTCCATACGAAATCTTGAACAAGCCGGGAGCAGGGCAAAGACTCTGAGAAGAAACGGGGGCCATAAATCATGAAAGATAAAATCATCGAAAGCAGTATCCGGCTCTTTGAGAGAAGAGGTTTTGCCGAAACATCTATTCAGGATATCGTCGAAACACTCGGGGTTACGAAAGGAACCTTTTACTATTATTTCTCTAGCAAGGAAGAATTGCTGATGGACATCCATCTTTCCTATATTGATGGATTGATTGCCAGGCAGGAGGAAATCCTTCGGGATTCCTCTGCCGCAGCATCGACTAAGATCCATCGTATTATTTCTCTCTTGATTCATGATATACAATGCCAAGGGCAGAGTGCAAAGGTGTTCTTTCGTGAGATGAAGGCATTGAGTGAGGATAAGCTCAGCCAAATCGTTCCGAAAAGAGATTTATTTCGATTGAATATGGAGCAGGTAGTCAAGGAGGGCATAGAAAACGGAGAGCTTCGTCCGGAATTGGATCCTGCGATTGTGACCTTCGGCATTCTTGGAATGGCGAATTGGTGCTATCAATGGTTTCAACCAGGAGGAAGACTGACGGAAGAGGATGTATCCGAAATGTTTGTGGATATGCTTTTGACCGGAATAGCAGTCAAATGAGGGAGGGACTATGCATGGAGCCGATTAAACAAATATCGGTCATGGGAGCGGGGCAAATGGGCCGGCAAATTGCGATGCTTTGCGCACTCGGAGGCTTTGAGACCATTCTTTATGACCTTGATACGAATCAGCTTTCACAGGCAGAGAAGGCGCTGGAATCACTTATGAAGCAATGGGTGCAGAAAGGGAAAATAGAAGAAGAAGGAGTAAAGCAGGCTTTCAGCAGATTATCCTTCACGAATGATTTTAAGACATCAGCGGAGAGGCCCGACCTTGTCATTGAAGCAGTGGTTGAAAAGCTATCCGTTAAGAAGGAGCTTTTTCAAGCGCTGGAAGAGAGTGTGCCAGCACATACCATCTTTGCGACAAACAGCTCTACCATCGTGAACAGCCTGCTTGCACCGGTTACATCGCGTCCAGATAAATTCGTGAACATGCATTTCTTCTTCCCGCCGTTAGTCATGAATTGTGTGGAGGTTGTCATGAGTGAGCAGACCTCAGAGGAAACAGTACAAGCAGCTATGGAGGTATGCCGGCAGATTAATCGGCGTCCATTCTTGTTACGAAAGGAAATCTCCGGCTTTGTCGCCAACCGGATTCTTGGGGCAATTCATAAGGAGGCTCTTCATCTTTATGAAGAAGGCATTGCAGACTTTAAGGATATCGACCAAATTTGCCGCACGGCGCTCGGTCATCCTATTGGACCTTTTGAGCTGTTAGACCTTTCGGGCAATGATGTCATTTATGATGTGATGCAGCAAAGATACTCGGAGACTGGTGATCCGAATGATCAGCCGAATGCAAGCATTATAGAAAAGGTACAGCAAGGGAAGCTGGGCCGCAAGACAGGAAACGGCTGGTATGAATATGGGGAAGAACAGCGGAAGACGGAAAAGACCGGGGTGAATAAAAGATGAATTCAATGGATGTTACGGTCCGGTTTGCGGAGACGGATGCCTTGGGACATGTAAATAATACAAGTTATTTCATCTATATGGAAGATGCTCGGCTTCATTTACTAAAGGAGCTTGGCTGGAATGCCGCTCATCAAAATTGGTCCTTCGTACTCGTGTCCACTAAATGCGACTTTATCAATCAGGCTTATTTTGACCAGATTCTTCGCATCGATACCTCCATAGAGAAAGTCGGGACAAAGAGCTTTCAGCTTTCACATAATATTTCCTGTGCTCAAACAGGAACCATCATTGCTAAGGGCCATGCTGTTATTGCTTTTTATAACAAAGAGGCAAAGCTGAGTGAGCCAATACCCGAGGATTTGAAGAATAAATTGCTAAAGAATATGAATGCCTAAACGGAGGTGTAAAACATAGATGAAACAAAATCTTTCAAAGGAAACCATACCAGTAAGGGCTGGAGAGGAGCTTAATAGTGGAAGACTTGAGGCGTATTTGAGAACGAAGCTCGAGAGGCTCCCGAGTGGGAACCTTGAGATTGAGCAATTCTCAGCTGGTCATTCTAATTTGACCTATCAATTAAGGATGGGGGAGTGGCAAGCCGTTCTACGGAAACCGCCACTTGGTCCGGTAGCGCCTAAAGCCCATGATATGGAGCGTGAATTCACGATTCTATCTGATTTAAGCCGGGTGTTTGACCCCGCGCCAAAGCCGATGCTTTTCTCCAACGATCTTGAAGTGGTCGGCAGCCCGTTTTTCGTGATGGAGCGGAAACAGGGGTATGTGTTTGATACCGAGATTCCGGAGGGTGTCACGGCCTCAAGGGAATTGTATCAAAACCTTTCAAAGGAAATGGTGAAACGATTAGTCGATCTCCATCAAATCCCGTATGAGAATACGAGACTCGCCGAAATGAGCAAGCCGGATGGATTTATGGAAAGGCAGACGTACGGCTGGATTAAGCGTTATGAAAAAGCGAGGACTCATGAGGTACCGGCAGCAGAGGAGGTAGCTGAGTGGCTTGCTGCCCATATACCAGGAAGAAGCCATGCTGCCATTATTCATTACGACTATAAGCTAAATAATGCGATGTTCACGCATGATGGCGCCCGTATGGCCGGATTATTTGACTGGGAGATGACAACAGTGGGAGATCCATTGGCCGACCTCGGTGTTGCCCTCAGCTATTGGACCGGGCAGGATGATCCGCCATTCCTGCAAAAGGGTCTGGGGAAGGAGTCAATCACGATTCGTGAAGGCTTTTATTCCAGGGATGAATTTCTCCATGAATATGCCAGCTTGAGCGGAAGAGATGTTTCAGACATGAAGTTTTATAAGGTGTTTGCCTACTTTAAGCTAGCAGGCATCTGCCAGCAAATTTACTACCGCTTCCACCGCGGGCAAACAAGGGATGAACGTTTTAGAAATCTTCATGTCTATGTAAAGGGTTTAATAGAGCATGCGGCAATGGTCATGAGGTCATAGTATGGTCAAAATTCAATTGCTGATTCGCAAGGAGGACATTTCGGTTGAAAAAATGGCCGAAGGGGAAAAAATCGCCGTTGTTCTCGATGTGCTGCTCGCAACAACAACTATCGTTTCTGCTTTGAAGGAGGGAGCAAAGGAAGTCATTCCTGTTCAGAATCCTGATGAGGCTGTACGTGAAAGCATGGCGTTCAACACAAGCGAAATGCTTATGGCAGGTGAATTGAACGCTGGCCCGATTGAAGGGTTCATCTATCCCAGTCCTTCAGAAATTAAGAATGAAATTAAGGACAAAACGCTGATACTTTCAACGACCAATGGGACGGTTGCACTTAGAATGGCAGCTGGCTCAAAACGTGTATATATTTCTTCTTTGTTGAATAATGCCATCACCGCAAAACGGATTTTGACCGCATATAAAGAGGAAACCATCATGATTGTGTGCTCGGGAAATTCAGGTGAGCTAAGCTTGGAGGATTTTTATGGAGCAGGCCATTTGATTGCCTGCTTTGGACAGACACAGGAGAAGCTTGAATTAAATGATGCAGCTAAGGCTGCATTGGCATTGTATCAGTATGGTGAGGCAAGTCCGTATGAACGGCTTGCAGGCTCTTATGTTGGGCAGCTGCTTTTGAGGTACGGCTTTCATGAAGATTTGAAATTAGCTTCTTCAGTTGGCGAAGCTGAAATCATCGCCGTACTAAAGAATGGCCGAGTTACGGCAGAACAAATAGGGGAGTTGAAAAATTCGTGAGATTTGCTGAAATGACGGCGGTCGTTACTGGCGGCGGCAGCGGCATTGGCCTGGCAACTGCCATAATTTTGGCCAAGGAAGGCGCAAACGTCATCATTACCGGACGGACAAAGGAAAAGCTAGAGGCCGCGGCAGCAGAAATTAATAAACAGGCAGGAGGAGAAAGGGCAGTCTATTTTGTTGCTGACTCGACCAAGGAAGAGGATATACAGGGTTTAGCCCGTTTCATTGATGATTATTATATGGGTCTTCATATTGTCATTAATAATTCGGGTGGATCTATACAGTCAAAGATTCTCGATACATCTGTTGATGAATGGGATATTGTTCAGGAAATCAATTTGAAAAGTGTCTTTATTGTTTCAAAAGTCCTGGGGAAAATGATGGCGGAAAGTGCGATTACTGGCGGGAATCGAGCGATTGTTAACATTGCGAGCCTATCCGGGCATAAGGCAGCCTCGCATCTGCCTCATTACAGCTCAGCAAAGGCGGCTGTCATCAATTTCACTCATGCCTTAGCCTTGGAGCTGGCCCCATACGGAATCAGGGTGAATTCTGTCTCCCCGGGATTTGCGGAGACGCCTCTGACAGAATGGTCCTTAACCAATGAAAAATTCGTACAATCCATTAAGCGGAATACAGCCCTCGGAAGAGTTGGGACAAGTGAAGAGATTGCTAAGGTAATTGCTTTTGCCGCTTCAAGTGATGCTTCCTATATGACCGGTTCAGACCTTTTAGTAGATGGCGGTTGGATGATTACATAAACAGGAAAAGGGGAATGGTGAATGGAACATTTAGTAAAAGAAATGCATGGTAAAGTATTGGTATTGACTTTGAACAGACCTGATAGCTTAAATGCCTTCAGTCCAAAGATGATTGCTGGGCTGACAAAGGAAATGAAGGAGGCGGGCAAGAATCCGGATGTTCGTGCGATTGTCCTGACAGGCGCCGGGCGGGCGTTCAGCGCTGGAGGGGATGTTAAGTCGATGGGGTCTAATCAACCCGTAGACGTATATGAACATCTCGGCAAAATGAATGAATGCATCCTTGCCATCAAAGCAGTTGAAAAACCTGTTATTGCAGCTGTCCAAGGCTTTGCTGCAGGAGCGGGATTTAATCTTGCTCTTGCTTGTGACTTAATCATTGCCTCAGATGACAGTAAGTTTGCCTTAAGTTTTTCCCAGGTCGGACTGATCTCAGATGGAGGAGGCTCCTACTTTCTTCCGCGTCTAGTGGGTCCTTATTTGGCGAAGCAGTTTTTCTTCTCTGCTGAGCCAATTCCGGCAGAGCGTCTTTACCAGCTCGGTGTTGTCAATAAGATTGTACCGCTCGCAGAGTTAAATGATGAAGTCATGCGATATGCCGGGCTTTTGTCGATTGGACCAAGCCAGGCATATGGACAGATGAAGAAGATGATTGATTATTCGTTTACGGCAACATTGGAGGATGTATTGGAGCGGGAGAGAATGACGCAAATCATGATGGTTGCTACAGAAGACCATCAAGAAGGCATTCAAGCCTTCAAGGAGAAACGGCGCCCACAATTCACGGGGAAATAAAAGGAGGTATTCTAACGGATGAAAGCTGTACAATTTACGGAATATGGCGGACCGGAAGTATTAAAGACTATCGATATTGAAAAGCCAAAGCCAGGACCGTCAGAAGTATTGATTGAAATTCATGCTATTGGTGTTAACTATGCCGATACGGCTAGAAGGGAAGGGCAGTATGTCGTACCGACAAAGCTGCCATTTATCCCAGGGGCTGAAATTGCAGGAGTGGTTGTAGAGGCGGGAGCAGAAGTGACAAATGTCAATATCGGTTCACGCGTCATAACATTAATTGAGTCCGGGGGCTATGCTGAGTATGCTGTAGTTGATGCCAGGAACGTTCTTGTCATGCTGAAGGAAGAGATTGACTTCAAGCAGGCTGTCTCCTTGCCGCTGCAGGGACTCAGTGCCTATCATATTCTAAAAACGATGGGCTGTCTCTCAAAGGATGAGACCGTGTTAGTTCATGCTGCTGCAGGCGGAGTCGGAACGCTTGCCGTTCAGCTCGCGAAGCTATTTGGCGCTAGAAAGGTGATTGCGACAGCAAGTACCGATGAAAAGCTTGAGCTCGCGAAATCCCTCGGTGCGGATGTGTGCATCAATTATACGAAGGAAGGCTGGCATCAAGAGGTGCTTGATGCCACAGAAGGCAGAGGTGTGGATGTTGCCTTGGAGATGGCTGGGGGAGATGTGTTTAAGAATACGCTGAAATGCTTGGCTCCATTTGGACGAGTCGTCATTTATGGAGTGGCAAGCGGAGAACAGGCCGTCATGCATCCGTCCTCCTTAATGGCGAAAAATCAATCCGTTATTGGCTTCTTCCTTCCGCAGATTATGAGGAAAAGAGAATTATTCGTAAGAAGTGTACGTGAGCTGTTTGAATATTTGGAGGAAGGCAAGCTTCAATTAATCATCGGGGACACGTATCCGCTAGAGGAGGCTGCAAAGGTTCATGAATTAATGCAATCAAGAAAAACCTCCGGAAAAATCATCCTTGAAGTGAATCATTCATAATACCCTTATTGAACTCCCCTGATGAACTGGGGAGTTTTTTCATATTTGCAGGAAGTGCCATTGTCTCCACCCATCGGAAAATTGTACACTAAGAGCACGAAACTATGATGGAGTTGATTATAAACTTGGAATGGAAGAATATCTATCGAGGGCTCTTAATGGGCATAAGTGATTTAATCCCAGGAGTGAGCGGAGGAACCATCGCTTTCATCTTAGGGATTTACGACCGCTTTTTGTTAGCCATCAGCGGTATTTTCAGCAGGGATTGGAGGAGGCATTTGGGTTTTTTGCTTCCCTTGGCACTCGGAATGGGATTTGCCATCCTTGCCTTCAGCCGTGTTATTGATTACTTATTGGAGAACCATTATGAGCCGACACAGTTTTTCTTTTTAGGCCTAATTATTGGAGTGTTTCCGTTTATCGCGAAACAAGCAGATGTGAAGAGTAATTTTGATGTAAAGCATATAGGGGTATTGGTCCTTGTTGGAGGTATTCTTGCCTCTATGGCCTTTATCCAGACGAATGAAGAAGCCGTAATCAGCTCATTTACAGCTGGGACATATGTAAGATTGTTCTTCTCCGGCTGGCTTGCGAGTATGGCCATGCTCCTTCCAGGAATCAGCGGATCATTTGTTCTTCTATTGATTGGGGCTTATTCGACGATCATATCTGCTTTATCTGACCTGAATCTGCCAGTCATTATGGCGGTTGGCGCCGGGGCAGCCCTTGGGTTTATTCTCAGCAGCAAAGCAATTGCCTACTTGCTTCTTCAATTCCCTCATATGACATTTGCCATCATAATGGGATTGATTGCGGGTTCTGTATTTGTTGTATTCCCTGGACTTCCGAATAGCCCGTTGGCTTTGATTCTGTGCATCATCACATTTGTGTGCGGTTTATTGGTGACTAAATTCTTTACTGCTACAGAGCAGAAGATACCTGGCAAATAATTTTCACTAAAAAATATAAGCTCGAAGAAGGGAGAGAGGACTCTTCCTTCTTCGAGCTTATTTGTTGTGTATTTTTTAGTCAAATCTTGAATCAGAAAGGATGCGGCCAAGCTCTTCCATATGGCCTGTCTCATCAGAGATAAGATCTTCAAGCTTAACGACTAATTCAGTTAAGCCTAGTTCTTCCGCTTGTTTTTTGCGTGTTTCATAACGGTCGATTGTATCCTTTTCCGCTTGGTAGGCTGATTCAAGCATAACCTTTACATCTGTAGTTTGTTTAACTTCAGCTGGTGTGACAGTAGGTGTTCCGCCAAGTGTGGCGATTTTTTCAGATAAGTATAGAGCATGGCCTTGTTCGTCAGAGATTTCTCCTTCGAAGAAAGGCTTTAATGTTTGTCTAAATAAACCGGAAACCATTGCAGCATAATTTGTATACATAATTGATGCTGCATACTCATTTGCTAAATCTTCATTTAATCCATCGATCAATTCTTTTAATTTCTCATCCATTAAAAAGGACCTCCTTCATTAATTCCTCAAAATAAAGATACCCTAATATAAGAGTAATTAAGCATTTATTTGATGACAAAATAATGAAGAATGAATCATTGTTTAAGCCGTTTTGTCTTTTTATAAGTGATATGGAGCAATTTTAGGGAGGATTAAATCTAGTATTAGGATAGAAAAATCATTGGAAAACGAAAGGCTTGCAAGAACAGAAGCCTATCAAAAAAAGCTGATCCGAAAACCCCTTATAGGAGCTTTTGGACCAGCTTTCATGTTTCTTTTTATTATATTAAATTCTTGAAGTTGATACGCTTGTTCAAGGCGTACATGATTGGCATCCCAACGGCCATGACAACGAATTCACCCACTGCAGTCGTTAAATAAGTAATCCAGAATGGGAATCCAAGTACGATGTTTAACTCGATGGCAATCAAGAACATCGTCGCCGTGAAGACAATCGTGTTAACAACCATCCGTGCCCAAATGTTCTTCACAAAGCGGGCAGTCAGAATGGTGAGGGATAAGGCCAAGACAGATTGTCCTACTCCAAAAATAAGGTCATAGACACCTAGAGAGGAGAAGAAGAGGTTTGAGAAGAAGACCCCGATAACAATACCGATAAAATATTTCTTGTTGAATACGACGAGATGGTTGAACATCTCGGAGATTCGAAATTGTACATTGGTGAAGCCAAATGGCTGTATTAGCATAGTGACTGCAATATAAAGAGCAGCCAGCACACCGTTCACCGCAAGTGTTCTGATTTTCATTTATGTTTCTCTCCTTAGTTTTTTATCGTGGGATGGTTACGAACCACGTTTACACCTTGCTTATAATACCTTGTTTTACATGCATTTGTAAATTTGAAATGTTTTTGTGGGATATATTGTCTCTTTGGACAATGGTCTCTTGAGTTGTTACTGCCTCCCTAAAAAAAGGATTAATGAGAGCCTACGGGGGAATAGAAAATGGAGAATCTTAATAAAGGAGGTATTTCGATGTTTCATTATACAAAAGAGGCTGCTATGTCAGTTGAAGAGGCTATTGGCAGACTGGAGGACTCATTAAAAGAAGAGAAATTCGGAATCCTTTGGAGTGTGGAAATGAAAGAGAAGCTGCAGGAAAAAGGGGTGGAGTTTGATGGGAACTTTGTCATACTTGAAATTTGCAATCCCCAGGAAGCTAAGAAAGTGCTAGAGGAAGAGAGTCTTGCCAGTTATTTTCTTCCTTGCAAAATAGTCGTATATGAGGATGATGGTCAAACAAAAATCGGTATGCCTAAACCGACTGCCTTAATCAGTATGCTGGAAAATGACCGACTCAAAGGAGTTGCTGAGGACATCGAGTCACGTTTAGTCAAATGTATCGATCATGCCTGTAAGTAACAATAGATTAGAGCACCTGTTTGAATGAATACGTGGATAGTTGCTGCAGTTTGATGTAAGAAAGTCAGCAGAGGGGCTCATCCTTATGAGCAAGCTATAGAAGGTAAAAAAAGAAGACAAGCCCTATAATGAATGGGTTTGTCTTCTTCTGCTTGTATCTATGAATTAACCTAGGGCAACATCCAAAATCATCATCACGGTAAAGCCTATCATCAGGAATAAGGAGGCAAGGTCAGTATTGCCGTTTTCCTGTGAGCCCGGAATTACCTCTTCTGCTACAACGAAGATCATGGCACCGGCAGCAAAGCTTAGTGCATAAGGCAGAAGCGGCTGAATAAACAGAACCGCAACAGCCCCAATGACAGCGGCAACCGGTTCAACCATCCCAGAAAATTGTCCGTAAAGGAAGCTTTTCTTTCGCGACATTCCATCTCGTCTAAGCGGCATGGAAACCGCCAAACCCTCCGGAAAGTTTTGAATGCCTATCCCGATAGCTAGTGCAATTGCTCCAGTAAGGGATGCAGTTGGCAAGTCGGCAGCCACAGCACCAAAGGCAACACCAACGGCAAGGCCTTCCGGAATATTATGCAAGGTGATGGCTAGAACGAGCAATGTGCTTCGCTTCTTGTTTTCTGGATGAATTCCCTCTGCTTGACCGAGCGGTTTATCCGGATGAAGATGAGGCAGGACTTTATCCAATATCATTAGGAAGAGGCCGCCGCAAAGGAAACCGACCGCAGCAGGGAACCAGGATGGGAGAGGACCTCCTTCTGCCATTTCAAGAGCAGGAGACAGCAGGGACCAGAAACTGGCTGCAATCATGACCCCTCCGGCAAAGCCGAGCATGCTGTCAAGAAACTTCATATTAACATTTTTGGTTGTAAAGACAAGAGCCGCCCCAAGAGCCGTCATGCCCCAAGTGAATAAAGTTGCTAAGAAAGCCTGGAACATGACGGGAAGACTTGTGAACCATTCCAGCATAATATCCCTCCAGAGGAAAGCAGGTTTTGTATCATTCTATATCTTATTAGGGTAAAAGATATTTATTCAATGAAACTAGCCTTCTTTTATGTAGATTATAGGTGTATTTTCCATCGAAAAAAGCCTGAAGTCAAGGACTTCAGGCTTTTATAGCCTACGATTAATGAGCGGGCTGATCTTTTACTGGGAAATGTGGGTTATCATTTTTCTTAAATAGTGTTCTTCTAATCCAAGGGAGGACATAATAGTCTCCGCCAAGTTTACCGGCATTGGCCCCTGCAGCGAGGATGATAAAACCAAGAACAATCATTGCTGGGTTTGTAGAAACTGTACCGCCAAAGACAAACAGGAAGTTCATCAAGAGTCCGGAGAATACGGCGGCTATTGTTAGTACTCCCAAAAGTAGTCCAAGCCCGACAAAGAATTCGCCCCAAGGAATTAAGATATTGATGATGCCTACATTAGGAAGGGCAAAATTTTCAATGAAAGAATTATACATTGGATAAAGAGCTGTACCGTCCGGGCCTTTGACCGGATTAGCAATGATATTAGTGAGGAAGCCTGAAGCATCGAAAGCACCGCCTCTGATTTTCTCTAATCCATGTATAAACCATTCGTATCCAAGATATAACCGGATGATAAGCAAAAGTCCGGATGCATATTTATTTGTTCTTAACCATTCCATCATGTTCATTCACTCCTAAATGATTTTTGCTGACCTTCTGCCGCGGAATGGAAGATCAGCTATTTGCTATACTTTATTTATACAGCATATCGTTTGTGAATAATTGAGCAATTTGCTTTATTCAAACTTTATCCAAGGTTTTTTGAACATTATTTGGCAAATTTTAAAGTCTATTTACAATAGGAATGAAGGATGCTGAAATACAGGGATGCACATCCTTAAAGGTGATGTATAACACTAACCATCCTTGCGGTTAACCTTCTCTTTTGAAGGCTTCCTATCAGGAATTAAAGAAGGGTAAGCCCTGATTATTTTTTGCTGCAGGGGACTTAATTGCAGAAGAATCTCCTCAAATTGCCGGTCTAAGTCGGTCATATCCTGCTTACATTCTTCATTGACCTCCTCCAAAAACTCTTCTTGATGAATATCTAACTCAATAAGACCATGAATGAGTTCATTCCGTGCAGTTTGGACTTGAGTTCTTGTTGTATCAATCATTTCCAGGTTACTAATATCCTCATTCAGTTTCTTGAATCCTTTTTGAATCAGATAGACAAAGACAATATAAAAAAGACTATAAATGAATAAGATTGAACATGAAAAGGGCATATCTGTGATGACATCTTTCACTCGAGGATAAACCTGCTCAGATAGAATAAGGAAACTGATTGTCCACATTAGAATCCCAAGCAATAGAATGCGTGAATTTTCCGCTGGTAAATTCGGTATCATATGAGATCGGACGAGGCGTTTAAAGGCTTCTAACAAAAGCAATGCTGAGACAATTACAGTCGATTCAACGGGCAAGGAAATTGGCTTGAAGATCAAAAATAGACAAAGAGCTAATCCATATAACGGACTAAAGAGAATGGCAGGGAGCAAGGCTGCCATGAAGGTTTTATGGTTCATTAGTTTAAACATAAATTCAATTGAAAAGCCTATTAGGCTGCACATGATGAATAGATTTGGGATGGCTAGCGCATCTTTCAGGATCATAGCTCTCCTCCTTTACAAGAAGCTTACCTTATTATTATATTAAAATAATTAAAAGAAGAAAAAAATAAGTCTCCTTCTTTCTTTGATGGTCAAACAGTTTTGAAAAAAACGGAGATAGAGTAAAATAAACTCTATAAAAGAGATTATCGATGGAAAATAGAGGAACAATAAAGAGGAGTTAAAGGAGGAGAGCGCTAAAATGAGTTTACAAGCACAAATAATTGAAGCGTTAAACGTGAAGCCAACCATCAATCCTAAAGAAGAAATTGAAAAAAGAGTGCAATTCCTGAAGGATTATTTAATGAAAACAGGTGCAAAAGGGTTCGTTCTCGGTATAAGCGGAGGGCAGGACTCCACGCTTGCGGGGCGCTTAGCTCAAATGGCCGTTGAATCCTTGCGTGAAGAAGGAACTGAAGCGACATTTGTTGCGGTACGGCTCCCTTATGGCGTTCAGCATGATGAGGATGATGCGCAAGCCGCCATACAATTCATAAAGCCAGATGAAGCATTGACTTTTAATGTCAAGCCAGCCGTTGATGCTGTAGCAGCCCAATATGAGGAGGCAGCATCAGAGCCTCTTACTGATTTCAATAAAGGGAATGCGAAGGCAAGACTTCGCATGATTGCACAATATGCTGTCGGCGGCCAGCGAGGATTGCTTGTCATTGGAACAGACCATGCAGCAGAAGCGGTAACCGGCTTCTTCACGAAATACGGAGACGGCGGTGCCGATTTGCTCCCATTAACCGGTCTATCAAAGAGACAGGGCAAGGAGCTGTTAAAGGAGCTTGGGGCTGAGGAGCGACTTTATCTTAAGGTACCAACGGCCGATTTGCTTGATCATAAGCCTCAGCAGGCAGATGAAACAGAGCTTGGAATCTCCTATGATACGATTGATGATTATTTGGAGGGAAAACAAGTCAGTTTAGAGGCTGCGAGAAAGATTGAAAATCAATATTTAAAAACGGAGCATAAGCGTCAATTACCAACATCCATGTTCGATAATTGGTGGAAATAATGTTTGTAAAATCAAGCCTGCAGTCTTTTGCCTGCAGGCTTGATTTCATTGATGGCAGCCAGGTGAATAAAATCACTATCTCTTCCCTTTACAATATATTAAAATAATAATAATCTTAACGTTTTGGGTAGAATGATTGAGGGAAAAGGAAAAGGTAATCCAATTTTTATTGCAAATGTGACAAAAACACATGATAAACTGTAAATATGTATTCAACTTGTTACTAAATGGAAATCGTATTGCAATCCAGATTTATTAAACTATATTAGTTACATGCTTAAGAGTGAATGTACAATGTCATATAGAACTAAGGAGGGGTCGTATGAGTAATGAGAATATGTTAATTGAGAAATCTTATTATAAGACCTTTATAGATAAAGACAGTACAGTAAATCCAGTACTTGTCATAAGTGAATATGTCCTGCAGGAACAGGACCAGGATATTCCGGAGCTATCCAATCTCCGCTTTGCTCAAGGGGAGTTGTATTACCTTTACAAAGACTACGAAACGGCGATATTTAAATGGGAACAGGTGACAAATGAGCTCGAACCATGGGCAAAGAAAAATATGGCAGATGCCTATTTCGCCGTAGAGCTATATTCCACAGCGGAAGAGATGTATAAATCTATCCAATCGGATTCAATCATATTAAATACCGAGGTGGGTTTACAATTATTTACCCTTTACATAAAAACACAAAAGCTAAGCTCGGCCGATCAAACCATTAAGAAGGTTGTTCGATTGAATCCTGATGATGACCAAGTGACTTCTTTAGCCCGGAATTTCTTTGAAGAGCAAATGGATTGGGGCAGCGCAGTTGAGCTGGCTATCAATGAAGCAATGAGAACAGAATCTATTGATTGGTACAATATCCTTCAATCTTATATTGAAGATGGAGTAACAAAGAATCTGGATCCGGCTTACTTCTATCCGGCGCTGCATAAGCTTTATGACATCAATGATAAGCGTTTTGAAGGCCTCGCTGCTGCCCTATGGCACAGCTATGAAGGTGAAGCTTCTTATATGACGTGGATTCAAGGCTTCAATGACCTGCTGCAGGATCTTGAAATCTCTGAGAAGAGCTCCTACCCAGCTCTATCTGCCTTGTTCAAGGATGCTTATTTTGACCTAATTAATGGAGAGAGATCGGTTAAGTCATTAAAAGCTGTTGTTCCAAGTCTTCTTCGGAATTGGGTGCGCCTGACAGACAGGAATCAAGCCTTGCTGGCTTCTTCAAGCGTTCTTGCTTGGAATGATCACTTCCCGTCTACATTAAGTGGTGAAGATGTCGGAATAGCAGAGCATATCCTCTCAGGACTCACCTATGACCGAGATGGACTGGAGGATGGCATCCGCCTCTTTGAAACCATTGACAAATGGGCAATGGAGAATGATTTAGCTGTCAGTGAAAGACATAAATGGATCATGGATGAGATGCTCGACTTAAATGTGCAGCGTTTGATGATTGCCGGGACTAGCGGCAATGGAAAATCTGCTTTGATTCACTCCATTCTTGGAGAGGATTCATTTGACCTGCCGACTGCGGCAGCTGTGATGTATAAGTATGGTGAAGAGGAGAATGTAAGCGAGGTTACCGATTCATCCATCATTCATCTGAATGATGATGAAGTTGAAGAACGTATTACATCACGCGAATGGATGGGCGGTCCTCCGCGCATCATTGATTACAGACTGCCAAGCGCCTTCTTAAAGGATAACGGCATTGCGATTATTGACACACCAGGGTTCAGTATTGCCAATAGTAAGACTCAGGAGGTGCGCCGCTACTTGCATATGGCAGACAGTCTTCTCTTTGTTCTTGATGTGAATGATCCTTTCAGTCATAGGGAAAGAGATATTGTCCTCATGATTCAGGAGCAGGCGCCAGATTTGCCAATTCACTTCTTGCTGAATAAGATGGACCTTGTCCATAACGACCAAGAAGCTATTCGCATTGTGGATGAGGCTTGGAAGAAAATTAATCCATACTTGCCGAATGCGAAGATTTTTGCTCATTCCGCTCACTATAAGGGTGCAAGCCAGTTGAGGGATTTCACGGAATTCCTTCAGGCCAATCTTGTTCAGCCATACAAGGAAAGCCAGCGTACGATGAGGCTTCTTCATTATGTTCGTGAGACAATCTCCTCCTTGCTTGACCAAAGACTTGAGCGAGAAGAGGAATTGGTTGATTCCATACACAAGAATGAGGATCTCTTGTCTAAGCTGAAAGCAGCCTTGAATCAATTGGATGACTTAGAGAAAGAAAAGGCAGTGCTGCTTCGTCAATCGTTCAAGAAACGTAAGGAAGAAATCCGAAATGATGTGGTCGGTGCCATTCCAAAAATTCTTCAAGCGAGCAAGGACTTGCTAGCTGAAGATAGTGATTACCGGAAGATTCACATCGAACTGAATGAAAAGATGAATGTACGCGTGCAGGAGTATCTTGAAACGACCATCCTTCCAAAATACTTCTATTCCATGCAGGAATGGATTCGGGAAGCGGATGCTGAATTCAAGGAAAGTCAAAGCTTCCTGACTGAAATGGCAGATGGATTTAATGCCATCTATCAGGATGAACGCGTCAATATGGACTGTGATTTCCGTGTGCTGGATGACTGGCGCCGAGACTCAAACCGAATGACAAGCGGTGTTCAAATGGATTCTGTCAATATCCTGCTTCGCCACACACCTCAGCAATTATTGCTGAAGAGTGCGGGAGTGCTATTCGGTTCAATTGCGAACAAGAATTTGATGTACAATAAATACACAAGCTTAATTGAAACACAGGATTATACAGAAGTGGCAGAGGTCATTGCAGATAAATTCCTGCTTCAATTCGAGATGTTCGAGAAATCAATTACAAGAGATGTAGCTATGTTCTTCAGCAATCCGAAGGAAATGATGAATACATTGATTGCTGATACGAATAGCTTGATAGAGAAATATAATCGCCAGCTGGAGAAAATGCGTGCGAAACCAGAAATGTACCGAGATCCATTGAAACTATTCGAATTGCGCTTGCGCCAATATGAATGGATGGTCTTCGCCGATAGGGAATACCAGACGGTTTCTTAAAACGAAAAGTAAAGAGAAGGGGAGCTATTCCTAAGTGCGAAAAAGGCGGAAAACCATGTGGTTTTCCGCCTTTTTTTGCTGCTTCCAGGTCTTGAGCTTGGCTGCAAAGCCCAAGACCTGGAAGGCAAGCTCTCTTATTGTTCGAATGTATTGCTGCGAAGCTTAAAGAAGCGAATGAAGTTATTAATGATGACCTTTAATACAGAATAAGTCGGAATGGCAATTAAGATGCCGACAAACCCATAGAGAGAACCAGCAACAAGTAAGAGAAAAATGACGGTTAACGGATGGATGTCGAGTCGTTTCCCCATTACCTGCGGAGTGATTAAGTGTCCCTCAATTTGTTGAACAATGACCATAAGAATCAACACCTTAATAGCCATAAATGGACTGATTAGGAAGCTGCTGATCAAGGCAGGTATGATACCTATGAACGGCCCAAGAAACGGGATGACTGTCAGCAGTGTGGCAAAGATCGCGAAGACGAGTGCATTTTCTAAGCCGATGATTAAGTATCCGATATACATCATCGCTCCATCGGCGACAGCAATGATAAATTGACCAACGATATAGGTCGATAATGTCTTGTCTACTTCTGCCAGAATTCTTGCACCTTCTGCGTGGACTGACTGGGGAATATGGCGAAGGAGATACGGCTTCAATTTATGCCCATCCTTCAGGAAGTAAAAGACGATAAATGGAACGATGACAATAACGGTTAACACACTCGTAATGGTTGAAAAAATCGTAATCGCATTCGTAGAAATCTTTTGTGGAAATGCCTCCAAATAGTCTCCTGCATAATCCTTGATTTTGTCCACTGACAGGAAATCAGGTGAGCGGTCTTCTATAATACTTTTGGATGTTTCAGCAATCGATTCGGCTCGTTCTGGTACGACATCCATAAGGTGAGATACTTGTGAAATAATCTTGGGTCCAGTTGTTTTTAGAGCGAGATAGCCTAGTCCCCCAATTAGCAGATAGATTAAGAGGATGCTGATGGCTATCGGCATGTAGCAGCTAAGCAATTGGACGACTGGCCTAAGGATGTAATAAAGCAGTCCCGCTATTAAAATGGGAAAGAATAGCGTGATAATGAATTTCTGAAAAGGCCATATGAAGTAATCAATTTTTCCGAATAAAAAAATGATGATAAGAATAAGTATTAAACCACTCGCATATTTAAAAAAAGGCTTGTTCACCCACATAAATGCTCCCCCTATATCTAGCAAATCAATGTATAAGCATCTATACCCTAATTTAACCAATTCGTACCCTTTAGGAATAGAAGATATTTTTTCTCTATTACTTTAATAGAGAAAAGCTAATTTTCAATTGCATAAATTTCCAACGAAGATTATAATAAATTTCATAGAATTTTGAAAATTTAAAAAATATATTTGAATAACGAAGGGGAGATTTCATGAAAAAGAGATTTATTATGGCATCGGTACTGGCCAGTGCTATGCTCGTCCTTGCCGCTTGCGGCACCAGTGAGGAAAAAACCTCTGGAAGCGGTAAAGGAGACGACGGAGATAAGACTTACAGGGTCGTAACAGATGCCAATTATTCGCCTTTTGAATTTCAAGAGGGCGGTAAGATTGTCGGCTTTGATGTGGATGTAGTTAAGGCAGTTGCCAAAGAAGCTGGAATCAAGGTGGAAATTGAAAATGTCGGCTGGGATCCCCTGTTCGTAGAAGTTAAGAATAAAACAGCAGATTTCGGCATGTCAGCAATCTCAATTAACGATGAACGAAAAGCAACCTATGACTTCTCTGTTCCCTACTTCCTGTCAACAAATAAGATTCTTGTGCCTGAAGGAAGCGATATCAAGTCAGCAGATGACTTGAAAGGGAAGAAGGTTGCTGTACAAACGGGTACAACGGGACATTTGGCAGTAGAGAAGATTGTTGGAAAGAAAAATGAAGACATCCGAAAATTTGAAACGACGGTATTGGCCATTATGGAAATGAAGCAAAATGGTGCCGCTGCAGTTGTCGCGGATAACGGGGTTGTTGAGGAGTATGCGAAGAATAATCCTAAGGATAAATTTGTGGTAGTAGCGGATGAGGACGCATTTGAGAATGAATACTACGGCTTGATGTTTCCAAAAGACAGCGAGCTGAAGGACAAGGTTAATGATGCATTAAAGACCATCATTGATAATGGGACCTATACGGAGATCTACAAGGAATGGTTCGGAATTGAGCCGGATGTTGAGACGTTAAAAGAGCAGCAGTAACGTAATTGATGGAGTTGCGTAACATCGGGAATTTAAGGCCATGTTACGCAATTTTTAGTCTAAGGAGGATGAGGCATTGGACTTCAGATGGGATATTATTCAGGAATATCTGCCCTTTCTGCTAAAAGGGACTTTATATACAATCGGCCTTTCCATTGCAGGGATTTTAATTGGAACGGTCCTTGGTTTATTAATAGGGCTTGGAAAGATAACGAAAAGCAAGCTATTGTCGATACCGCTTAATTGTTATATTGGTTTCTTTCGCGGCACCCCGTTATTTGTCCAACTTCTATTAATCCATTTTGGGGTTGTTCCAGCTATAACCGGCGAGACAAATGTCATCTTGGCAACCATACTTGCTTTATCATTGAATTCAGCTGCCTATATTGCGGAGATTTTCCGGGCGGGGATTCAATCCATTGATACAGGTCAAATGGAGGGAGCGCGCTCACTCGGAATGTCGAGCGGGCAAGCGATGCGCTATGTTATTTTGCCACAGGCGTTTAAACGCATGATTCCGCCTTTAGGTAATGAATTTGTTGTCCTTATAAAGGAATCTTCCATAGCGGCTGTTATTGCGGCCCCTGAGCTTACCTATTGGGGAAGGGCGATGGCAAGCCAGTACTTCCGCGTCTGGGAGCCATATCTTGCCTCAGCTTTTATCTATCTCATTCTTACGCTTTCTTTGAGCTATCTGTTAAACAAAATGGAAAGAAGGCTTGATACGAAATGATTGTCGTCGAGAATTTGAAAAAATCATTCGGAGATAACGAGGTTTTAAAGGATATCAGCATAACTATCAAACAAAAAGAGGTCGTAGTGGTAATCGGTCCGTCCGGGTCCGGGAAGTCCACTTTCCTGCGGTGCTTGAATCTACTTGAGGCCATCTCAGGCGGGCATGTTCGTATTAATGGGATAGACCTCGCTGATAAGAAAATAGACATCAATAAGGTCCGTCAAAAGACAGGCATGGTTTTTCAGCACTTTAATCTTTTTCCTCATAAAACCGTTCTTGAGAACTTGATGCTTGCCCCGACAAAGGTCAAAAAGGTATCAGCAGAGCAAGCGAAGGAAAAGGCACTGGAATTACTCAAGAAGGTCGGTCTATCAGAAAAAGCAAATGCCTATCCTGATTCTTTGTCAGGAGGACAGAAGCAGAGGGTTGCCATCGCCCGTGCTTTAGCGATGGAGCCGGAAATCATGCTGTTTGATGAGCCGACATCTGCACTGGATCCAGAGATGGTTGGTGAGGTGCTTGAGGTCATGAAGCAATTGGCAAGCGAGGGGATGACGATGGTCGTTGTCACACATGAGATGGGGTTTGCAAAGGAAGTAGGAGACCGCGTTATATTCATGGATGAAGGATATATCGTGGAGCAAAATGAACCGAAGGAACTTTTCGCAAATCCGCAGCATGAAAGGACGAAACTGTTCTTAAGCAAGGTGCTCTAAGGAGGAATAAAGAGGGAGATTGGCGTGGCCATCTCCCTTTTCTTATTTTTCCAGTAAATCTTTGCCGCGTGTCAATTTCTCAAATTGCTCCATTTCAGCAGGGGTATCTTCTGTGTCCTTTACATGATAAGGATTCTTGCTCATTCCGTGTCCGGGATAAAAATTGCTGACGGCAACCCCCATATTATAGGCTTTAGGGTCATTGATGATATTTTCGTGATTAGCATCGGGATTGATCTCTGGGTTGGTATGAGTATTGTCGCTTCTTCTTGGCATGTTCCCATCCTCCTCTTGATTTTGCTATTTACTATTCCATTTCAATGATTATTTATTCAAATGAATAGAGGAATTGGGCAAACACGACAGTAGCATAATAAGTAAAGGAGAATTATTTTGAGGTTGATAGTAGAATCCCGTCTCTCAACATTCCAGGCGGTGTTTACTTCTGCGGGATTAGCGGACAGGGAAGACCTAGCAGCTGCCATGAAGAACGAGAGAAGGTTCCCCGACCACCCCTTTGGTTTCACCAGCCTGCCACGTAAATCAATACTAAAGAATAACAGAGCCTTTGTATTATTAGTACCTTATGGTATTTTTAATATATAGATTATAGCGCTTATGGGTTGGAGAGGATTGTCCTATGGAAATGATTGATTCGATCTTTTGGATACTATTGATTGTCATCAATTTAATATTTGCGATTACAATCACCTTCTTGGAGCGCCGTAATGTGAGCGCTTCTTGGGCATGGCTGATGGTATTGACGTTTATCCCAATCGGCGGCTTCATCCTCTATATCATTCTTGGCCAGAATTTGAGCAAGAGGAGAATCTTTACATGGGATAAGAGAGGGTATGAGGCGATTGAGCGCGGGATACATCAGCAAAAACACCATTTGCGTGATGGGGTTGCTCCCTTTAATACATATTTAACACAGAAGTATAAAGACTTAATTATGATGAATATGACAACAGATCATTCTCTTTATACGCGGAATAATGAACTTGAAATCTTCACTGATGGGAAGGACAAATTTGATTCATTATTTAAAGACATTGCCGCTGCAAAGAAGAATATTCATGTTCTCTACTACATTATCCAAAATGATGTCTACGGCAACCGTCTGCTTGAGGCATTGACGGAGAAGGCGAAGGAGGGAGTTGAAGTTCGGCTCCTGTATGATGATGCCGGTTCGAGAAGAATATCAAAAAAACGAGTTAAAAAGCTTATTGAGGCAGGAGGCAGTGCCTATGCTTTCTTCCCCGGGAAATTATCTATCATAAATTTGCGCATTAACTTCCGTAATCACCGGAAGATTGTCGTTATTGATAAAGAAGTAGGTTATATCGGGGGATTTAATGTCGGAGAAGAGTATTTAGGGTTAAACCCTCGCTTTGGCTATTGGCGTGACACTCATCTTCGTATTAAAGGAAATGCCGTGAATGACCTGCAGGTTCGTTTCCTTTTGGACTGGGCGCAAGCTTCAGGTGAGAAAATGGAATGGACCGATGATTATTTCTTATATACAGATGAGAGGAAGGATGAGGGGGTCGGTTTGCAAATCGTGACCTCTGGACCGGATTCTTCATGGGAACAGATAAAGAACAGCTATATTCGAATGATTTTGGATGCGAAGGAGTATGTGTATATTCAAACGCCGTACTTCATTCCGGACGATAGTGTCCTTGATGCCATACGTATTGCTTCTGTATCGGGCGTTGATGTCAGGGTTATGATTCCTGATAAGCCCGACCACTTGTTTGTTTATTGGGCTACCTATTCATATGTCGGGGAAGTGCTGAAGGCTGGAGCAAAGGTTTATCTTTATGGGAATGGATTCCTGCATGCCAAGACGATGGTTATTGATGATTGCCTCGCGACAGTGGGAACGGCCAATATCGATGTGCGCAGCTTCAGGCTGAATTTTGAAGTGAATGCGATTATCTATCATGAGAATTCTGCTGTTAATTTGCGGAATACATTTGAGGAGGACTTGATGGAGAGTATCGAATTGACGCCTGAGGTATACAATAATCGTACACTTTATATTCGATTTAAAGAATCCATCTCCCGTTTATTGTCCCCTGTATTGTAATATCTGATAGAAAGAGGAAAGACGCTGACGCAAGTTAGTGTCTTTTTGTCTGTCATATAAAGTATAATGGAAAGTAATACTGTATTGTTATGACAATGTGACCATTTAAATAAAGCAGGTATTATTCGACAAATGAGAGAGGGTGGTTGGATGAGCGAAGATGAAAAAAAAGTGAGCCGAATGAGTTTTTCCAAACGGCTGACTGTTGGCTTCGGGCTAATGCTGGCAATAAGTATTATCGTGCTTAGTATCATAGCTGGCCGTTTGAACAGCTCACGTGAAGATATGCTTGAAATCGTAAATGATCGCTATCAGAAAGTCAGCTATACGAATGATATTCAGAAGAACTTTTTGGGTATGCAGGCATCTTTAGCTTTAGCTGAATCACAGACGGATGCAGAGAAGGTCAATCAAACTCTTGATCAGATTAATCAATATCATATTATGATAGAAGACCGATATTCTAAGCTCCAATCAATGGCGAACACCGAAAAAGGGGAAGAACTGCTGGCTGAGTTTAAGGCCATGTATGATATTTACACCCAGAACGAAAGCCAGGTTCTCACTGAGATGGGAAGAGGTTCAACAAATGATTATAATGGACTGATGAGGAGTCTCGCAGATTCTGGGGAAAATTTAGTTCCCGTAATCACGGAATTTATTACTTTCCAAGAAGACTTGATGGATGATGCGCTTTTACGTGCTCAGGAAAAATATGATCAAATGGAGATAATTGTCGGAATGGCAATTATTCTATCCTTATTATTAACAAGTCTTATTGCCTACTGGGTTATTCGTTCGACAACGAAAGAGCTGAATGAAATCACTGATGTCATCAGCAAGGTCGATTTACGCGATACAACGTCCATGCCGAGACTGAGAGTTAGAACGGAAGATGAAATTGGCCGTATTGCGATAGCGTTTAATAATATGTCTGCTTCACTTGAGAGCTATTCCCGCAATGAAAAAGAATATACGAAGAAGATTACTGACCAGAACTGGATTCAGACACAGCTAGCTGAGGTAGCAGAGATGAATCAAGGCATCTTTCAGGTTAATGAATTGGCCGATCGTTTAGTATCCAAGCTAACACCAATGCTTGGTGCATCCATTGGAGCTGTCTATTTGAAGCAAAAAGACAATGATGAGCCAATCTTCCGCCGGGTCGCTTCCTATGGAAATGGCGGCAGGGAGCAATTTAAGATGGGAGAGGGAATTGTTGGACAGGCAGCCATTGATAAAAAGGTTGTCCTCATTGAGGATGTACCTGAGAATTATCAGCTGATCAAGACAGGACTTGGTGATGTACGCCCCAAAGCCATCTTAATTGCCCCAGTTCTATATGAAAGAGATACGATTGCCGTATTGGAATTTGCCAGTATGAAGGGCTTTAGTGAGCTTGAATATCAAGCCTTAATCCAAATGGTTGAAACATTGGGCATGGCCATTCACAGTGTACTGAGCCGTATGGAGATTGAAAGATTACTAAGTGATTCTCAGGCTATGACAGAGGAGCTCCAAGTGCAAGCAGAGGAGCTGCAGTCTCAATCAGAGGAATTACAAATGCAATCAGAGGAACTGCGCATGATCAACGAGCAGCTTGAAGAACGCAGCCAGGAGGCTGAACAAAAATCAAGAGAGCTGGAATTCTCGAAAGAAGAACTTGAGGCGAAGAACGAACAGCTTCTGCAAAGCTCGAAATATAAATCTGAGTTTCTCGCTAATATGTCTCATGAGCTTCGTACCCCGCTGAACAGCATCTTGATTCTATCTGAAATGCTTTCAGAGAAACAGAATGGTGAGTATACAGAGGAAGAAAGAGAGTTTGCAAAGGTTATTTATACATCAGGCAATGATTTGATGTTATTGATTAATGATATTCTCGATCTCTCCAAGATAGAGGCCGGAAAGCTTGAAGTCTTCTTCAATGAAGCTAATATCCGCGAGATTGTCGAAACACTTGAAAGATCATTCCTGCCGATGGCTGAGCAGAAGGGGCTTACCTTTAATGTGGAAATTGAGCAGGACCTCCCTTCTATTTTCTATACAGATGAACAGCGAATGCAGCAAATCATCAAAAATTTACTTTCCAATGCTGTTAAATTTACCGATAAGGGTGCCGTTACATTAAAGCTTGAAAAGGTGAAAAATACGAAGGAAAAAGAAGCACTGAATCAAAATGTCCAATCTGATTTCTGGATGAAAATCGTTGTGTCTGATACTGGACTCGGCATTGCTTCAGAAAAGCAGGAATTAATCTTCGAGGCATTCCAACAGGCAGACGGTGCTACAGCCCGCAAATATGGCGGAACAGGACTTGGATTATCCATTTGCCGCGAGTTTGCGAAATTGCTGGGCGGATTTATTACGCTTGAGAGCAGGGAGCATGAGGGCAGCGTGTTTACTGTGTATTTGCCGAATCTTCCAGAGGGTATGCAAAAAGACCAAACGAACGATATGATCCATTTGCCAATACCAAATGAAGTGTTAGAGCAAGTGGCCGTTCATAAGGAAGAGACGGACGAGATAGCTGCAGCAGCTGCTGAGATTGAAGCGGAAGAAGAGCTTCTAGATGTCTTTAAGGGCAAACGAGTCCTTATCACGGATGATGACCACCGCAATATTTTTGCCCTTAAGAATGCGTTAGAAAGCAAAGGGGTGGAAATAGTCGTTGCTGAGAATGGGATCGAATGCTTGAATTTGCTGCAAGTGGAAAAAGAGCTGGATATGATTCTGATGGATATTATGATGCCGGAGCTTGATGGCTATGAAACCATGCGTCACATTCGATCCAATCCTGAATTTATATCTATCCCAATCATTGCATTGACTGCTAAGGCGATGAAAGGCGACCGTGAGAAATGTCTTGAAGCCGGAGCGACGGATTATATTAGCAAACCAATTAATTTGGAACAATTATTCTCCGTGATGCGTGTTTGGCTGACGAAGTAGGTGAAGGGAGTTGCAGGGGCTAGTGGGCTATCGGAGAACGCCGACCTCAGAAGAAGAACTAGTAGATTTAGAAATTGATTTATTATTAGAAGCCATCTATAGAATGACTGGTTATGATTTCCGTGAATATATGCGTTCATCCATTAAACGAAGGATTGAAAACCGCCTGAATCGGGACCGTTTATCAACCGTATCTGATTTATTGAAGAAGGTCATTCATGAGGATGGATATGTAACGAACCTTCTTAATGATTTTTCGATTAATGTGACTGATATGTTCCGAGATCCAGAATTCTTCTACACCTTCCGGAAGAAGATTGTTCCAAAGATCAAGGACCTTCCGGAGATTAGAATCTGGCATGCAGGCTGTTCGACAGGAGAAGAGGTCTATTCAATGGCCATCCTCTTAAAGGAGGAGGGGCTTTTGGACAAGGCTAAGATCTATGCGACCGATATGAATGAGAAGGTAATTGCGAAGGCAAGACAAGGAGCATTCTCGTTGAAAAGGATGCAGGCCTATACGAAGAATTACTTGCAGGCAGGAGGAAAAGCTGCATTCTCTGAATACTATAATACGGATTTTCAATATGCTCATTTCCATCCATACTTGTCGAAGAATATCGTTTTTGCTCAGCATAACCTTGTAACTGATGGGTCATTTAATGAGTTTCATGTGATTATTTGCCGGAATGTCATTATTTATTTCAATATGGAACTGCAGGAGAAGGTTTTCCGTCTCTTTAGTGATTCTCTAAGTGAAGACGGATTTATTGGTCTTGGCAATAAAGAATCGTTAAAGATCATGGAGATGAGCAATTCTTTCATTGAAATTGACAGTGCACAGCGATTATATCAGAAGAAATAAACGAAAAAGCGGTCAGCTGTATCATAAGCAGCTGACCGCTTTTTTCCTGTTTCATGCCTTTCAGAATTCGGGTATCACATAGGGTGGGTGATGAATATGAAGCATGGGGCTAATGTGATAACGGTATTGAGAATTCTTTTATCCTTTTGTTTGCTGCCAGCAGAGTCCTTTTCCTATGTATTTCTAGCACTGTATACAGCTGCTGGATTAACGGATATCCTGGATGGTTATTTAGCAAGAAGATATCAAATTTCCAGTTCATTTGGAGCGAGACTTGATACAATGGCAGATGGGATTTTTATGGTGATTGTCTGTCTGAAGATAATCCCCTTTCTTCAGCTTTCTCTTTTCTTCATTATATGGATATGGCTGATTCTTCTCATCCGGATGGCCTCCTTGATGCTTGTCCGCATCAAGTTCCATACATTTGCCATTTTGCATACATACGCCAATAAAGGCACGGGAATTCTGTTATTTCTCTATCCGTTTATGCTGACTTACAGTCATCATAGCGAATGGCTGGCAGTTGGTCTTGTCCTTGCTGCAACTTATTCAGCTTTTGAGGAATTTTGGATTTTGCTCCATTCATCTGAACTAGACGTTGATGCTGCTGGTCTATATAGAAGGGGAGGCAGTAAGCAAGAATAGCAGCAATAGCATCATCAATCACTTCAAACGTTTTTCTTATTCTATTAAATAAAGAACAGGCGAGGTTTATGTCTCCCCGCCTGTCATATTTTATCCTCGTACGATAATTACGCACATATCATCTTGCTGATTCTTTTGTCTTTCCTTTGGAAGGATGATATCAAGAGGAGAGGCTGCCTCTTCATCTGTCCATTGCCGGGAAGCGATCGTCTGTAAATGACTGATGGCTTTATTCTCATCATCATCAATTGCTTCGACTACCCCGTCTGTAAATAAAAGGACTTGGAAGCTGTCGGCATAGTGTATGGTTGATTTCTTCACTTCCATGCGGTCAAAGAAGCCGATTGCTGTGTTCCTTTGGCCAAGATGCACAAGTTCGCTGTCATCAATGTAGAGATAACATGGCGGATGGCCGGCGTTTACATAATCAATTGTTTTTTTCTCCGTATCAATTAATAAATAGATACCGGTTAAGTAATAAGAGGTTGTTTTTGCATGGTCGTCAAGCATGGTCATCGACCGGTTCAATTCAAGTATGACTTTCTCAGGTTCAATCAGATTACGGACAGCATCCCGCATGATGGATGAAATATACATACACATTAAGGAGGCGGGTATCCCATGTCCCATCATATCAAATAAAAAGACGGCGTAGCGATGCTCGTCAATTTGATGCCAATAATACATATCGCCAGCCAAATTGAATGAAGGCTTGTAGGACGTCTTTATCGAGATATCTTCATTTGCAATCGGATCGCTTAAAATACTTCTTTGAACCATGGAAGCTAAATTCAGCTCGTAGCTGATCTTTTCCTCTTGCTCTTTATGCCAATCCTTCTCTTCCTTCAGTCTTAAGGCCACCCTCATACGGGCGAGAAGCTCAACCTTATTGATTGGTTTCATGATATAGTCGGTGCCTCCGGCATCAAGTGCCTCGGCCAGCTTATGGGTGTCCCCAAGTGCAGTAACAAAAATAACGGGTATATCTTTATACTCGGGACAATTCTGTAATTGTTTACAAGCAGCGATGCCATCCATCTCAGGCATCATAATATCCAGGAGAATAAGATTAAACGTACTGTTCCCATTCTTTAGGCGGTCTTCTTCTAAGAGATTGAACATGGTCTTTGCTGAGTCGGCCATTTTAATATTCTTATAGCCTGCTTGCTTCAATATGGTTTCAATTACAAATAAATTCACTTTATTATCGTCAACAACTAGAATGGACATTGCTTTCCTTCACCTAATTTCCAAATAAGTACTGCTTCTAATTAGTGTCTTATTAATCGTATTTTATTTTTCGTGAAAATACAAATAGTTGAGATAACAGATAAGGATTCATTATATATTCTTATAAGAAATGAGACATGGGAAAGCCATAAATGTTTCAGTATATTTAAGGTAAAGGGAAATGGAGAGGACGGGGTAAAAATGTCTTTTAAAGCGTTCGATCATGTTTTGCTGGCAATGCCAAAAGGTGGAGAAGACAGGGCACGTGATTTTTATCATGGCATACTTGGGTTAGAGATGATTGAAAAACCAGCGGAATTAGCGAAACGTGGCGGTATATGGTTTAAATTCAATGACTATGAGCTCCATCTGGGAGTTGAAGAAGCATTTATTCCGGCCAAAAAAGCTCATCCAGCCTTTCGAGCAGAGGAGCTTGAGATAGTAAAGGCACATTTGTCGGAATCAGGTATTTCGTATATTGAGGACGTTGAATTGCCGGACGCCAATCGAATCTTTCTTGAAGATCCTTTTGGGAATCGGCTCGAGATAGTAGAGCGAATCTCTCATTAACAAGGACCTTCTGCCGCCATGGACGAGCAGAGGGTCTTTTTCTTGTCCGCTAATCTTCAGTCATATTAAGGAGAGGTTGAACGTACGCTTTATGGGAAGTGATCTTTTCGTAAAGGAAGGTGCCTGTGCATGTCAGAGCAGAATAGAGAGCCGTTCACCTCAATGAAGGCATATACGCCATTCCATAGCCGATTTGACCCGTGTCCGCCGATCGGGAAGAAATATTATTCGACACCCCCTAATCTGTATTTAGGATTTCAGCCGCCTAATCTTGAACAATTTACCCCGAGAGAAGCTTTGAAGAGAGGAACCCTTTGGAAAGCCCTGTATGAATATTATGAGAATCCGTATGAAGGGAAAAGGAGGTAGCCAGCGATGAAGCAGCAATTGCCGGATGAGTTCTATCAGTTGCTAGAAGAAATTCAGGCACTTGATTTTGCCATCGTCGAATTGACCCTTTACCTTGACACACATCCGAAGGACCTTGAAAGAATGCAGCAATTTAACGAGCTTGCTCATCAATCGAAGCAATTGAAGCAGCAGTTCGAATCCAAGTACGGTCCGCTTCAGCAATTCGGAAATAGTTACACAGACGCCAACTGGGGCTGGGGAACGTATCCATGGCCATGGCAAATTTAATGAGGGGGTGCAGAACAAATGTGGTTCTATGAAAAGAAATTGCAATATCCTGTGCGGGTGAGCACATGTAATCCCACATTGGCTAAATACTTAATTGAGCAATACGGCGGGGCCGATGGAGAGCTCGCTGCTGCCCTTCGTTATATGAATCAGCGTTATACCATTCCTGATCCTGTAGTCGGTTTGCTGAACGATATTGCCACCGAAGAGCTTAGTCACTTAGAAATGATTGCAACAATGGTATATAAACTGACAAAGGATGCAACGCCTCAGCAATTGCGTGATGCAGGCCTCGGCGATCATTACGTGAACCATGATTCTGCTCTCTATTATCATAATGCCGCTGGTGTCCCGTTTACAGCATCTTATATCCAGGCGAAAGGGGATCCGATTGCCGACCTTTATGAGGATATTGCTGCAGAGGAAAAGGCAAGAGCAACGTATCAATGGATCATCAATATGTCAGATGACCCTGATTTGAATGATGGGCTTCGTTTCCTGCGTGAGAGGGAGATTGTCCACTCTCAGCGTTTTCGTGAAGCGGTGGAAATTATTATTGAGGACCGAGGCAAGAAAAAGATTTTCTAAGGAGCCAAATCGAATTTGATTTGGCTTTTTAAGATGATAGGGAAGTAAATGAGCACCCCTAATTTGTTTGTGAAACCATTCGTAAATCCACTAAAAAAGGCATTGACCAATACTGGTCAATGCCTTTAAATGTTCCGCCTCTTAATGTCCTGCATGTCCCCAAATCATTGTAAACAGGGTTCCAAAGACAATGACGAGCGCGATAAAGATGGCAAAAATGATATTGAGATAGACAGTATGCTTGTCTGAGGATTCACTGACATGCATGAACAAGAAGAGCTGCACGCTGGCCTGAATGATCGCCGTTATGCTTAAGATTCCCATCCCAGTCGCATAGGATACGTCGTAATAGGCGACGGAAAGGGCTATGAAAGTCAAGACAAGGGATAAGAGATATCCCATGACATGCTTAATCGGAAAAAGCTGCTTCACCATCTTAAATCATCCCTTTCAAATAAACGAAGCTGAAAATGAAAATCCAGACAACATCAAGGAAGTGCCAATACAGTGAATAAATAAAGAATTTGTTCGCTGTATGAGCAGTAAAGCCCTCACGTACAACTTGAATGAGGATACATAATCCCCAGAACAAACCGAATGTGACATGAGCGCCATGTGTACCAAGGAGCATGAACAAGCTTGATAGGAAACCGCTAGTCTGCATGGTCGCTCCTTCACCGACATAGGTGACAAATTCCATGATTTCAACGCCAAGGAAGACAAGACCAAGACACATGGTGATGATAAAGAAGGTCATCATCGGTTTTTTATAGTTCAAGCGCATGCTGTGAACCGCCAATCCGCATGTAAAGCTGCTCGTCAAGAGAACAAAGGTTTCTGCAATAACGGGTTTGAGCTCGAATATTTCTGATGCTGTCGGTCCATCGCCTGTTCCGTTGACCAAGGTGAAATAGGTGGCAAACAGCATAGAGAACAAGGCAATCTCTGCTCCAAGAAAGAGCCAGAATCCAAAGATTTTCAAGCGATTCTCTTCGGTGCTATATTCTAATGGCAGGCTAGTATCTACCTTCATTGGTTCTCACCTCTCAGCTTGTTTTCGGTTGCGATAATCTCATCTACTGGTACATAATAGCCATGGTCACGTTCAAAGGAACGGGTGGCTAAGATGATGAATACAGCCGCTCCGAAAATGATTGATGGAATCCACCAGCTAAATACCATGCAGAAGCCCCACAAGAAGAAGAAGATTCCCATGATAACCGGTTTTCCTGAGTTGCTAGGCATGTGTATCGGCGTTATTTTATCCCGATAGATTGGGATGCCTTTTCTCTTATAATCCCAGACCGGCTCTTCTGATTGAATCTCAGGGGTTACGGCAAAGTTATAAAATGGTGCCGGGCTTGGGATTGACCATTCAAGTGTCCGTCCATCCCACGGGTCAGCAAGATGCTCTCTAGGACTCTTAAGTGCACTATAGATGACATTGTAGAAAATGAGCGCAAATCCTGTTGCCAAGAAGACGGCACCGATTGATGACACAAGATTGAGCGGACCATATCCAGTTGCCGCAGAATAGGTGTACATCCGGCGAGCCATCCCATCGAGACCTAGATAGAACAATGGCAAGAAGGTCACATTAAAGAAAATCGCGATAAGCCAGAAGCTGATCTTGCCAATTTTCTCATTCAAGCGGAAGCCGAAAAGTTTCGGGAACCAATAATAAACCCCGGCAAGCATACCGAATACTGTACCAGGAATGAGCACGTAATGGAAGTGGGCAACCAGGAACATCGTATTATGATATTGGTAATCCGCACTTGCCATCGCGAGCATGACACCTGTTATCCCGCCAATCGTAAAGATTGGAATGAAGGCGAGAGAGAACAGCATCGCCGTAGGGAAGACAATCTTGCCTTTATATAGAGTGAACAACCAGTTAAAGATTTTGATTCCTGTCGGCACTGCAATGGCCATAGTCGCAATGGCGAAGAAGTCATTGACAGCTGCACTGTGGCCCATTGTATAGAAATGGTGGGCCCAGACAAGGAATGACAAGATGGAAATGGCGAACATACTGAATATCATGGATTTATATCCATAAATATTTCTCCGTGCAAAGGTTGAAATGACATCGCTAAAGATCCCAAATGCAGGGAGGACAACGATATATACCTCAGGATGTCCCCAAATCCAGAAGTTATTGGCCCAAAGCATATCCATCCCGCCATTAGACATGGCAAAGAACTGTGTGCCGAATAGACGATCAAACATCATTTGGGCTAGGGAAACGGTAAAAGCAGGGAAAGCAAATAAAATAATAATGCATGTAATTAATGTTGCCCATGTAAACATCGGCATTTTCCAAAGTTTCATGCCTGGTGCTCTCATTTTCATAATCGTTACGATAAAGTTAATCCCAGTCATCAATGTTCCTAGACCGGAGAGCTGAATGGCAATGGAGTAGTAGTTATGTCCGACACTTGCGCTGAATTCATTGCTAGCAAGCGGGAAATAAGCACTCCAGCCGGCATCTGGTGAACCGCCGATGACAAAGGATAAATTATAAAGCATCGCCCCTGCAAAGAATAGCCAGAAGCTGACTGCGTTCAAAACAGGGAACGCAACATCTCTTGCCCCGATTTGCAGCGGGACCACTAGGTTCATCATGCCAAGCACAAAGGGCATAGCCATGAACAAAATCATAATCGTTCCGTGAGTTGAAAAAACTTCGTTATAGTGCTGTGAAGCCAAGAATGCCATATCAGGTGTCGCAAGCTGAAGACGCATCATTAGTGCATCGACACCGCCGCGGAAAAGCATCAAGAGTGCAGCTAGGATATACATGATGCCAATGCGTTTATGGTCAACAGTTGTCAGCCATTCCCGCCATAGCCAGCCGTATCTTTTCGTTACGGCCAATGTAATCAAGATGGCTAATGTGGCCACAACGATACTGACCATTGCGCCATATATAAGCGGATCGCCTGTAACAAAAAACTCATCCCATTTCATGGTGGTATCTCCTTTCTCTAAAGGTTAGTGATTATGTCCGCCTGTTCCTGTTCCGCCATCTTCATCCTCTTCGGGCTGATGGAATGGCCATACAGGAGCTGGTCTAAACTCTAGGTGAGTAGAAGAGTAGGTAGCGATTCCCATGTATTCGGTATCAAGCAGTTTATCAAACTCTTCCTCTGTCAATGGGTCTGCGGTTGCTTGGACCTCATCAACCCAGTCATTGAAATCTTCTTCGGTCATGGCTTCACATATGAAATCCATTTGAGCGAAGCCTTCACCACTGAAGTTCGCATTGCGTCCGTGATATTCTCCTTCCTCATCAGCCGCTAAACGCAAGGTGGTGACCATATCACTCATGGCATATTTCTGCCCGGCTAACTGTGGAATCCAAAGGCTGGTGATTGGGCCATATGTGTAAAGTCTAAACTCAATTTCCCTATCTGTCGGGATATTGACGTAATTGACTGTTTCAATGCCTTGCTCTGGATAGCTGAAATGCCACTTCCAGTTGGATGATGCGGCATAGATGACTAATGGTTCCTCATCCTCGTAACCAGCAGGTGTGCTTTCCACCTGGAAAGTAGTTTTTACAGTCACGACAGATAGCACGATGACAATGATAATAGGGATAGCCGTCCAAATTATCTCCAGCCATTTATTTCCTTTGATGTATGGAGGATCATACTGAACTGGCTGATTTGTTGCTCGGTATTTCACAATCATATAAATAAAAAGCGCATAAACAATGATTAAAATACCCGCCATAACATACATTGAGAAAATAATTGTGTCTGACTGGATTTCCGCTTGCGGTCCTTTCGGATTCAGGACAGTAATTGGACTGCATCCGCTTAATCCAGCAAGCGCCATTATTGAAACGGTAAGAGAAAGCCAGAATTTCTTCATAATTATGCTCCTTTCTATAGATTTTTTTCAAAATAAATTATATTGAAAAATCTTTCCTCCCTTTAATGATAAAAGTAGTGAACACGTAATTTCAAATGATAACCCTTTGGTATACCTGTGAAAAATAAGATTAATCATGATTATAGGTAAAAGAGTTAATATTTTACTGAAATAGATATTTGTTCGGGTTTTTAGATGAGTTGGCAAAGTATCATTTGACCCTTCACTATTTTTTCGAGATGATTAAAGAAAAAAATAACCGCCCAGGGATTATCCCTGAGCGGTTGATTAAGATCATATGTTATTTAATAGGTGTCCATTGTTTACGAACTTGTTCGTAAGCCATTTGCATGATCTCAGATTCGTCCGTGTCTCTTTGAGTCAACACATTTGTTGTATAATGTCTTCCCATGAAATCAACTACAACTGTTACATTCATCATTGTTACATCTCTCCTTTTGATAAAAATTGATTCAGTTAATAAACGCATAAGATGTTGGCTGCGCTAAAAAGTAGGGTAAATGAGTGCTGGTTAATGTTTAGTAGAAGGTGTACATAATGTGCGGTGAAGAAGGAGATAAAAATTTATTCCCAAAGCGGGATGGCATTAAACATTGGTCATGTTTGCGGGTTAATTCTATTATATAATAAATTTCATAAAAAATCCATATTTTTTGGTTTATCTTTCCTATTGATGCTTGTATCTGTAGGAGATTAAAGGGAATAATTGATTTGGAGGTAGGTCTTTTGGCACTATTGATATTTGATTTAGATGGAACTCTTGTAGAAACAACACAGCTTAGCATCCCGCTTATTCAGGAGGAAATCAAGCGTTATCCTCACCTAAAAATGCCTGAGCCTAAGGCAATTCAATCTGTATTTGGACTTCCGAAGAAGGAGTTTTGGGAAACACTCATTCCAGACGGGAAGCCTGAGGAGCTTATCCACATTCAATCAAGCTGGGAGGTAAAGCTATTGGACATGATGCAGGAGCATGATGTCCTGCTGCCGTATGTGAAGGAGGTGCTCTCTGAGTTAAAGGAGAGAGGACATAGATTGACAACCGCGAGTAACTGTTCAACGGCTTATCTTGAACGAATTTTGGAAACTCAAGGAATAGAGGAATATTTTGATGACCCGCTTTGCATTGAATTAGTGCAAGGAAAGAAAAAGGAAGAGATACTGCAGGCTCATTTTGCGGTCCTTCCTAAGGAAGAAGCATATATGATTGGGGACCGCTCATCTGATATTGAAGCAGCTCATGCAAATGGAATACCGGCTATTGCTTGTCACTTTGGCTTTGCGGATGATGGAGAGCTGGATGGAGCAGATTACCATATTCATTCCTTGCGCGATCTTCTTGAAATCTTCCCAAAATAACATAACAAAAAGGAACGCTTCCAATCATGATGGGGGCGTTCCTTTTTGGTTTATTTTTTTGGGAGCAGGCTGGAAAACGGGGTTGCTGCCCAAAGGGTCTTTAAGCGGGGAACAATCTGTTTCGCTTCGTTGACCGGGTAATTGACGGCTTGTTTTTTGTACTCGATATCCTCTGTAATTTTCGCCTGAGTGGCGCTTAAATGATCAGTTTGCATCTTGATTGTATCGGTTTGCTGCTGAATACGTGTGATAGTCGCATTCATTTTTGTCATGACTGGTTTTGATTCCTTCATCGTCTTAACGGCAAAGATGCCAAGAAAGACAAGTGAAGCGACAATGAGCCCAACACTAATCCATACGATAATCATTGCGATTCCTCCTTACCGCTTACGTTTCACTTATTCTATAATACCCTGAAAAATGATGAAGTAACAAAGAAACAAAAAATGGATTATCGAGATTGTTTCCGGGTAATGTTTCCATATAAGAATTTTTCTAGGAGGGTGAAATGTGTGGATAAGAAAGTAATTGGTGTTTATGAAAATGGAGAAGAAGCGGTCAAGGCCGTGAAGAAGCTGCAAGAGGAAGGATATGATCGCGATGATATCTCGGTCGTAGCCAAGGATAAGGAAGAAACGAAAAATATTACGGATAAGACAAAGGTGGATAATGGTCTAGCCGCTGGCGCTGCGACGGGAGGTGTTCTCGGAGGCTTGACTGGATTGCTTGCGGGGCTTGGAGCCCTTGCTATCCCAGGTGTGGGTCCAATTGTGGCTGCTGGACCGATTGCCGCAACTTTAAGCGGGATGGCAGCGGGAATTGGTGCAGGCGGTCTTGCAGGAGCACTTGTTGGTATGGGCGTCCCGGATGAGGATGCCAAGCAATATGAAAGAGACGTAGAATCAGGGAAGATCCTTGTCTTGGTTGATCCAGAGGCCCAGAAGAAATACACCGACAGGGACACCTATGAGAAATCGGATGATCCGCTTGTACAAGCTGAGCGAACAAGATCAGAGGCAATCAACCCCACCACTGGTGGAGACCCTAATTTACGAGGAAATACAGAGCTTTAAGAAAAGAGGCCATTTATGGCCTCTTTTTTCATGGGATGCTATCAGTCTTTTTAAGCGATAAGAAATGCTAGAATGAAAGGTGAGGAGATAAGGATGGAGGGTTAGAAGAAGTGAGAAATAAATATATACATTGGTTAAGTAGAACGATAGATCTTCTACAATAGGAGAAATGGCAGCTTGACTAAATAAAGCTTCTTACATAGGAGGAAAATAATGAAATTTGTTCTAATCTTTGGCCCGCAAGCTGTTGGGAAGATGACGGTAGGGCAAGAATTAGCCAGTATGACGGGCATGAAATTATTTCATAATCATATGACCATTGAAATGCTGGAGCCCCTTTTTGGTTTCACGCCGGAAATGTGGAGGCTCACGAACCAATTTCGAATGGAGATATTTAAGTCTGCTGCAGCCAGTGAAATGGAGGGACTGATTTTCACTTGTGTATGGGCATTTAATGAACAAGAGGATTGGGATTTTGTGAATGATGTCTGTAAGGTATTTGAATCAGAAGGAGCGGATGTCTATTTCGTTGAACTAGAGGCAGAGCTGGAACGAAAGGCTGAGCAGGAATCGGAGTGCGAACAGGCTGGAGCACAAACCGACAAAAAGGGATATTGCTGCGTCCGAAGCGGAATTAACGAATTCGATGCAGACGTATCGTTTGAATTCACATGAGGGTGAAATTGAGAGGGAAAATTATATGAGAGTTGATAATACTGAGCGATCGGCAGAAGAGGTCGCTCGATTGATTCGGGACACATTTCATTTCTAGGCGCTTTCTTAAAAAGGACTGCGCTTTTTTGCATTAAAAAACGGAACAAACTAGAATAGTCTGCTCCGTTCTGATAATGAAATAAGATGGGTTAATCTCTTATGAAGTGCGTACATGTAAACTGCCGCGGTTATCTATTCCACTTGGACGTTTTACTTAAACGACGTAAGCCCTACCTCTCTTACATCCTTACGGCTCCGAAGCCGATCCAGTGTGAATAAGTGTTCCGATAAAAAACATTTCTGCAGAATGCCATATATGTTTACATCTCCACTCAGTACGTCACTTTTATTACATTACTCTAAGTATATACCCTTACTTTCATTCTGTCAAATTTCGGAATCAACGTCCATTAATAAGATAACCACGTGTTGTAATCACATATCAGCCACACTTGTTATATACCCCATATTTTTTATTGAAAACACCGTCAGCTTTTTGAACCTAATTTGGGGGATTGTCATAGAGTAATGGAGGAATACGTTAGGGGGGAACTGGATGTATTACTACTATTCGAGAAATCAGCAACAGGCGGTTGATGAGTTAATCAAGCAAATGAAGGGCGCCATCGATGGGGAGTACAGTGCGGTTAAATGCTATGAGAAGCTCGCAAGAATGGCTCCGAATGACCAGGAAAGAGAGCGGATTCTTGAAATACGGAATGATGAGATTAAGCATTTTACGGAATTGGTGAAGCTTTACTCGGGAATATTTGGACGCGATCCAAAGCCTGAGCTGATTGAGGAATGCCCGGATGAATATGAGCTTGGACTCGAGGCGGCGATAATTGATGAACAGAATACGGTTGATAAGTATTTGACCATTGCCGATCATGCAGCAAACACAGCGGTAAAGCAATTCTTCACACGGGCTGCAAAGGATGAGCAGAACCATGCCGTCTGGTTTTTGTATTTATGGATTAAGAATAAGTGACAAGCGTGAAACAGGGCGGGCTTGATGACTAAATTAGCAAGATCTGTTAATAGTCATAATTCCGCCTATCTGCCTTTTTCTCCTTTTTTTGGCATAAGCGTCTATCCTTATGGGAATAAGGAAAGAGAACCTAAATTATAGGAGGCTGAAAAATGCGGGCTGTAACTTATCAGGGTGCAAAAGATATTCAAGTCAAGGAAGTAGAAGATCCAAAGCTTCAGAAGAATGATGATATTATTGTCAAAATAACGTCTACGGCAATATGCGGATCTGACTTGCACATTTATCAAGGAAATATGCCAATCAGTAAGGGCTATGTCATTGGGCATGAACCAATGGGTATTGTAGAGGAGGTTGGACCGGAAGTTACAAAGGTGAAAAAGGGCGACCGTGTTGTCATTCCATTTAATGTCTCCTGCGGCCAATGCTTCTATTGTCAAAATGAAATGGAAAGCCAATGCGATCATTCAGAATCCAATCCCCATCAGGATACGGGCGGATATTTCGGCTATACGGAACGGTATGGAAACCATCCGGGAGGACAGGCGGAATATTTGCGAGTGCCATTCGCGAATTTCATGCCGTTTGTAATTCCTGAATCCTCCGAGCTTGAGGATGAGCAAGTCTTATTTATGTCAGACGTACTTCCAACTGCCTTATGGAGTGTCGAGCATGCTGGTGTGAAGCCAGATGACACAGTCGTTGTCCTTGGCTGCGGTCCGATAGGTTTGATGGCCCAGAAATTTGCTTGGCTTGCTGGAGCTAAGCGTGTGATTGCCGTTGATCATTTAGACTACCGTTTGAAGCAGGCAGAAAGAATGAATAAAGTAGAAACGGTTAATTTAATTGATTACAATGATACGGGCAGCTATATTAAGGATTTGACTAGCGGCGGTGCTGATGTGGTCATCGATTGCGTTGGAATGGACGGAAAGAAATCTGCTATCGAGAAGATCGAACAAAAGTTAATGCTTCAGGGCGGAACATTAAGCGCCATCAAAATTGCGACCGATGCAGTACGTAAATTTGGTACCGTTCAGCTTACCGGTGTTTACGGAATGACCTATAATATGTTCCCGCTTGAGAAATTCTTCTCCCGCAATGTCACCATCAAAACAGGACAAGCTCCAGTCATTCATTATATGCCGCGTTTATACAAGATGATTGAAGAAGGAAAGATTGATCCGACAGAGATCATTACGCATAAGATGCCTCTTACCGATGCGGCAAAAGCCTATTCCTTGTTCAATGAGCATGAGGATGACTGCACAAAGGTTATTTTAAAGCCATAATCATACAAAACCCCTGCAGCAAGCTTTGCTGCAGGGGTTTATTAGGCTTAAAATACCTTCGTTGTCCAGGTTTCACAATTCCATACATCTGTTGCAATGTCCTGATAGAAATCAGGCTCATGGCTGATGAGGAGAATGCTCCCTTTAAATGCTTTTAATGCACGTTTCAATTCTTCCTTCGCATCAACATCAAGATGGTTTGTCGGCTCATCAAGCACGAGCAGATTATTCTCATTGTTAATGAGCTTACACAGGCGTACCTTCGCTTTTTCTCCACCGCTTAAGACATCTACCCTGCTTTCAATATGCTTCGTTGTCAGGCCGCATTTTGCAAGGGCTGCACGAATCTCTGCTTGGTTATAGGAGGGGAACTCCTGCCAGATCTCTTCGATACACGTTTTGGTTGATGGGTTTTTAACTTCCTGCTCGAAATAGCCGATATGCAAGTGCTCTCCAAGCTCGACCTGACCGGATATCGGCTTCAATTCACCAAGGATGCTGCGCAGAAGCGTCGTTTTTCCGATTCCATTGGCACCTGTGAACGCCACTTTTTGGCCGCGTTCCATCCGAAGATTAAGCGGTCTTGATAATGGCTCGGTATAGCCGATGACTAAATCCTTTGTCTCAAAGATGAGCTTCCCGGAAGTACGGGCTTCGCGGAAATGGAATTCCGGTTTCGGACGTTCCTTAGCCAGTTCAATGACATCCATCTTATCCAGCTTTTTCTGACGGGACATTGCCATATTACGTGTGGATACACGTGCCTTATTGCGGGCAACGAAATCCTTCAGGTCGGCAATTTCCTGCTGCTGGCGCTTATAGGCGGCTTCAAGCTGCTGTTTCTTTACTTCATATACTTTCATGAAGTCATCATAATTTCCGACATAGCGTGTCAGCTCTTGGTTTTCCATATGGTAAACAAGATTGATGACACTATTGAGGAATGGAATATCATGTGAGATGAGAATGAAGGCATTCTCATAATTTTGGAGATAGCGCTTCAGCCATTCGATATGCTGCTCATCCAAATAGTTAGTCGGCTCATCCAAAAGAAGGATGTCAGGTTTTTCTAATAACAGCTTTGCGAGTAATACCTTCGTTCTTTGTCCACCGCTCAAGTCTTGGACATCCCGTTCAAGTCCAATCTCATCTAATCCCAGTCCTCGTGCGATTTCCTCTACTTTTGCATCGATGACATAGAAATCATTATTAGTAAGGATATCTTGCAGGACGCCAGACTCTTCAAGCAATGTTTCTAATTCCTCAGGGGATGCATCCCCCATACTTGCGAAGATGTCATTCATCTCTTGCTCGATATCGAATAAATATTGGAAGGCTGTCTTTAATACATCACGAATGGTCATCCCTTTTTCAAGAACGGCATGCTGGTCAAGGTAGCCGGTACGGACTTTCTTGTTCCACTCAACCTTTCCTTCATCAGGTTCCAATTGGCCGGTAACAATATTCATGAAGGTGGATTTGCCTTCGCCGTTAGCTCCAACAAGACCGATATGTTCTCCCTTTAACAGACGGAACGATACATCGTTGAAGATGGCGCGGTCGCCAAATCCATGACTTAAATTCTTGACTGATAATATCATGGTCATTCTCCTGACTCTTGTTTGTAATTAATGGTTCATCTCGCATTTAATAGTACAATATTTATGTGAAAATGCCTAGATTAACACATTATTTTCCACTGTCGAAAAACATTGTAAAAACGAGATTATTCAGATGTTTACGAACAATTTAAATAGTTGTATGATATAAAATGCACAATAGAAATATGGAAAGGAATGAAAAAGGGATGAAAAACAAATTTTTACTGAGTATTATGATGGCATTTGCTTTTATTCTTGTTGTTGGTTGTTCATCAGAGGATTCTTCCAAAGAGGAAAGCTCAGATGATTCAAAAGTATCAGAGGAGGATGTAAAGAGCGAGATGCTTGATTTCTACCTCTCATTAGCCAACACGATTAATGCAAATGATACAGCATTGAATACATATGAATTATCTGAGGAACCAGATACACTGACAGATGAGGATAAAGCTGCTGCTTCTGAATCTGCAAAGGCAACTGCTGATGCCCTTGGCAAAGTCGAAGTGCCTAAAGCATTAAGCAATTATAAGAAAAACCTAGATGTGGCGACTGAAGCGATTCAAACGTCTTATAGCAAGAAAGCTGAGATCCTTGCTGGAAACTCTTCAGAAAAGCTGGAGGATGCTAATGAATCCTTTAACCTTGGTTCTGAAATGATCAATGATATCTTTGAAGAGCTTGGTCTAACACCTGTTAGTTTAAATGCAGAAGTAAATTCATAAGAGACATAAGAAACGGCCCGCTTTTCAGCGGGCCGTTCTTTATTGCTTAGCTCGAGCCCTTGCACGCTCATCGGCGGCTCTGGCTCTTTCCTGCGCCACGAGATCATCGTGGTCAGCAAGTGCCTCTGAGAATTCAACATCGATTCCATCCGACAGTCCGCGCATGTCGGCTGTCAGCTTTCGGGATTTAGCGTGAACTAAGTTATGGTTATACCTGCCCATTGCAAGTTCCCTCCTTGGAAAGTGATTGTTTCTCAAAGGATAGTATGTGCTACTGATTCATGAATCAGACCGGTAAAATACAGGTAATTCACGGACGAATGCCTTTTGGCCCGCTGAAGCCGCCTGCGCGGTCAGCTCGTTTGAATTCACGCTGATACATTACTTCTTGTGTAGTTGTTAGTGATTTTTTCATGCTCTCACGTTTTTTCTTATCCATTACACATTCCTCCTGCACATAGTTTACCTCTCTATATTTTCCAAAATAAACCTGAACTATTCCGCTGATGTTTCTTTCGGTAGTTGAATGAATCACATTATGCTACATTAAAGGAGGAGGTGAATAGAGGTTGCCGAATATTTCAAAGATTGAACAGCAAAAACGAAATAAAAACCGATTCAATATCTATTTATCCGATGAGGGGAAAGCAGAGGAATATGGATTTAGTGTAGATGAAGACCTCCTCGTCCGCATGCGGTTATCGAAAGGAATGGAAGTTGATGAACTTGCCATTATGGAGATTCAATATCGCGACCATGTTCAAAAAGCCTTCCAGTCGGCTGTTCATTTCCTGTCATATCGTATGAGGTCAGAAAGAGAGATTGCTGCTTACCTGGCTGAGAAAGAATGGGAAGAAGCCGTAATTGATGAAGCCATGCATAAATTGCGAGAATATAAATATGTCAATGATGAGGAATATGCCAAAGCTTATGTCCGTACCCAGATGAATATTGCCAGGAAGGGACCGGATTTAATTAAACGGGAGCTTAGCGAGAAGGGAATTTCTGTGAGTATGCAGGATGAAGCTCTAGAGCAATATACACCAGCTCTTCAATGGGAGAATGCGGAGGCTTTGGCGCAAAAATCATTGAAGAAAAGCAAGGGCTCTCACAAAGAGGCGAAGCAAAAAGCTGTGCTTTTCTTAACAAGAAAGGGTTATAATATGGGGCTTGCTGCATCTGTTGCGGACGAGCTCGCATCAGTGGATGAGGATAGCGAGTGGGAAAGCCTCGTACTGATGGGACAGAAATTTCATCGTAAGTATGCAAAGCTTGAAGAACGGGAATATGGGCAGAAGATGAAAACAGCCTTATTCCGTAAAGGATTTCAAATGGACTTAATTAATAAGTTTGTTGAGCTTGGAAAAGAGCAGATAGACAATCAAGAATACGAACTGTGAGAGGGGCATATGGGGATGGAAGAGAAGAAATTTAGTGAAATGACTGAGCATGAATTAAGACAGACAATAGCTGAATTAAATGAAAAGGCAAGAAAGGCCGAGCAGCTAGGGATGGTGAATGAATTTGCCGTCCATAAGAGAAGAGCGGTTATGGCAAAGGCCTATTCTTTAAACCCGAAGGATTTTGAACCGGGTGAAATTTATGGGATTGACGGCGCTCCGGGTGAATATTTTAAGGTCGAGTATTTGAAAGGCGTATTCGCATGGGGATTTCGCCTGAATAAAGGAGAAGAGGAAGGACTGCCCATCTCCTTATTACAAAGGTTGAAATAGAAACAGTAAATTCATTTAATAAAAAACCGCCCATAGAGGGCGGTTTTGATTTTGGGCTTATTCTTCATCCCGATGACTAGAGGCATACATTCGTTCCTCAGGATGGGTATTGGTAGTGCCATCTGGGCGCTTTGAAGCATATTTGGATTTGGCGCGGGCTGTTTCAGCCCTGAATTTATTGTCATGCTGATAAGGGAATCCTGTTTCTTTATTTCTCATCTGTATCATGCCTTTCTCCTTAGATTCCCTCTTAGTATGGGAAGCGGAGGATGAAATAGGCATGCGAATATTTCCCATCAGCCTGTGATGATATTTAATTTCTTTTGGAGCTTCTCCTCAGTGAATACCCAGCCAGTGAATGAATTAAGGATATTCAATTGATCATCCAGATGAACAATTGCCACAAATGGATAACGCCCTCTGCTTCGATAGCGAAGGTCGATAAACCTGACGGTGAACATTTCGTTTTCATAGCTGATCTCCCACCGGTAGACCGGGGAGAAAGAAACAAAGGCCGATAGGTTCACATCCTGCAAGGCCGCATCAAGTACACGGCTTTCCGGTAATGGATGTCTGTCAAATGTATCAAGGATGCTGATTTCCCGGTTCTCAGCAACCGCAACATAATACTTATCCCCTGTCGTCACAGCAATCTTCCATTTGTGATAGCGCATTGTCGGTGAGAGGATGATTCGTCTTGCATCAGGAATCTTTTGGCGTACAAGTTCTTTAATGGAACGGTGCTCGAGAATCCGCGCAAGATAATACCCAATGACGATAATGTACACCATGACAAATGTCGGGCCTGGCGGAAGACCGAATGCCCATAATATTAAGCCGGCGATATGAATCCCGAAGATAAAAGGGTCAAATGTATTGATGATGCCGAGTGCCACCCATCTAGAGGATAACGGTCTGATTGCCTGTGTTCCGTATGCATTGAATATATCGACGAATACGTGGAGAAAAACGGCTAGGAAGGTCCAAAGCCATGTATGCAATACATTTGCCTCCGGAAGAATAAGGGAGGCGGCAGCTGTAATCAAGACCGGCCACAATAATACAAAGGGAATAGAATGGGTCATTCCCCGGTGATTCCGTATATAAACAGCATTATTGCGCATTTTCAAAACAGTGTCGATATCAGGTGCTTGTGAGCCTAGAACGGTACCAATCATAACGGCAGTCGCAGTGTATGAGCTATGTGCCACAACAGGGTCCAAAGTAGCAAGCCCGCCGAGCGCTATACCCATAACAAGATGTGTACCGGTATCCATATGAAAACCTCCTTTGCCGCAAACAGACTTAGATGAAAGACTATATGTCTATACTATCCATATTTTAATTACTTTCCATACCGAAATGGATGAATTACAATGAAGAAATTAACCTTGCTAAGTTTATTTCTAATATGTTTATATTCCCTTTTTGCCCGAATATTTAACATAACCAGGAGGAAACGTGAAAAAGTTAGCCAGTAATAATATTGAGCAATTCAGAGAAGATTTGGTAAATTGGTTTTTGGAGGAACAACGGGTGCTCCCGTGGAGAATGAATAAAGACCCCTACAGGGTTTGGGTATCTGAAATTATGCTGCAGCAAACACGTGTCGATACAGTCATACCTTATTACGAGCGGTTCATGGAATGGTTCCCAACACTTGAAGATTTTGCAGAGGCAGACGAGGAGAGAATCCTCAAAGCTTGGGAAGGTCTTGGTTACTATTCAAGAGTGCGTAATCTGCATGCTGCCGTGAAAGAAGTGAAAGAAAGCTATGGCGGTACTGTTCCAAATACGCCAGAGGAAATAAGCCGCCTTAAGGGCGTTGGCCCTTATACAGCAGGTGCGATTCTAAGTATTGCATACGGGCTGCCGGAGCCGGCTGTTGATGGGAATGTCATGAGGGTGCTCTCGCGCATATTAGAAATTTATGATGATATTGCTAAACCTGCCACAAGAAAAGTATTTGAGCAGGCTGTGAGAGAATTGATTGACCATGATCATACGTCTGAATTTAACCAGGCCTTAATGGAGCTTGGGGCTTTAATCTGTACGCCGACAAAGCCTTCATGTCTGCTATGTCCTGTACGTGAGCATTGCCAAGCGTTTGAAAAAGGGTTGCAGCAGGAGCTTCCTGTAAAGACAAAGGCCAAGAAGACGAAGACAGTTCAATTAAGTGCCCTTGTCTTGATTGATAAGAGCGGCAGGATGGTTATTCGAAAAAGGCCGTCATCCGGACTGCTTGCTGGTTTATGGGAATTTCCCAATTATGAGGTCAGCGGCATGGAGGATTTAAAGCAGATTATGGCCAAGGAACATCATCTTGTCATAGAAGATATTCGTCCAATTGGACAAATCAGCCATGTCTTCTCCCATCTTGTTTGGGAAATCACTGCCTATGAGGCAAGGGTAGAAAATGTGGAACGGTTTACAGAAGAGGGCCGAAAAACTGCCTTTGTGAGGGATGAGGATTTCAAAGACTACGCACTGCCTGTATCCCATCAAAAAATCTACGAAGCCCATTTAATGAATGAGAAACAGTGACGGATTATCCGCCACTGTTTTTTTCATTAGTCATAAGAGATGCGTGTCCCGTGTGTCCAGTCAGCCTCAAAGCGTGTTAATCCGCCTCGGCGTTCAATTTCCTCGATAATCTCACGTTGAATCGTATGCCCTTCAACATTTAAATAAGGCATAATCTGCATAAGAGAATGATGAAAATACTCAAGCTCTGAGTCCTTCCATTCCTCCTTCTTAATCATTGACAGCTCAGTCATATCTCGTCCTACATACATGTGTAAGCCCTCCTTTAAATAATAGATAGTTTTCCGAAAAGCTGCCTAAATCACTCGTAAAAGTTTTGAATAACAATATGTGTCTTGGACACATTAATAGTTGTGGAGGTGATACGAATGGCTAACAACAGTTCAAAAACAAATGCTAACCTAGTGAGACAACAAAACGCACAATCTGCAGGTCAAAGCCAAGGACAATACGGCTCTGAATTTGCATCTGAAACTGATGTGCAAAGCGTAAGAGAAGCTAACCAAAAAGCTGAACAAAACAAAGCGAAAAACTCCGGTAACTTCGGAAAACAATCTTAATGCATGCTTAATCCGAAGCACTTGCCCTTGCCTGGCAGGTGCTTCTTTTTATGTCGACAAAACCTCTTATTAGCCAACAGAAAAAGTCAAAGGGATTAAAGCACTACATAGAGAAATTATTCTTTATACGGACAAGAGGTGGGTGATGACGATGAAAAGCTTTGAGGAATTAGTGAATGAGCAGATGTTGATCATGGATAAATTATTAAATATGCAAACAGAACTTGACCGTTACAGAGAGCTTGAGGAAGAATTGAGGAACCGTAAGAAGGAGCAGGATTTATTATCCGTACAGGATGATATTATGGAAATGAAGAAAGAGCTGAATTCGATTCAGAATATTTTCATGCAGCTGACAGAGAGGGTTATTGAAAGCTACCAGACGAAATCCTCTACTGAGAAAATCATGCATGATTGAGATTGTTTTTAAAGGGCATCTAATCGATGTTCTTTTTTATTTGTTTAATCGAATGTTTATACATATAGAGCCAAGTGTTTCACATATGGCGGGAAGTGGGAAGTATATAATACTTGTTCATGAGGTTGTATGCATAATCCTGGTTCACTTTGTTTTAAAATCACGCTCAAATCGTTATAATAAATAAGAAGAATACGGAAATGGTGTCTTATTTATACTGAATAAGGACAAGGGTGAATTGATTGGTGATAGATAAGTGCCCTGCCCATAGGGTGAGAAAGTAGGTAATACAACGTGCGAGTACCGAGAGAAGGAGAAGAAATCCAAATACACAGCTATAAGCATAATGGACACATCCACCGAGTTTGGCAAGAAACGACCGTTTTGAAGGGAACGCAATATATTGTGATTGGGTGCAATGACCGGACTCTCGTCACCGAAAGTGATGGCCGGACATGGCTGACGAGAGAACCTGCAATCACCTATTTCCATTCGCAATACTGGTTCAATATAATTGGCATGCTGCGAGAAGATGGGATTTATTATTACTGTAATTTAAGCTCCCCTTTCGTCTTTGATGGAGAAGCCGTAAAATATATCGATTATGATTTGGATATTAAAGTATATCCAGATATGACGTACAATTTACTTGATGAGGATGAATATGAGCAGCATAAGCGTGAAATGAGTTACCCAAATGTAATCGATCATATTCTAAGACGGAATGTGGAAAAATTAATCGGCATGATTCGGGCGAAGAAGGGACCGTTCGCGCCTGAATTTGTTCATAGCTGGTATAAGCGTTATGTAACGATCAAGAATAACGAAAGATAGCCTGTTTCCATTACGGACGGGCTTTTTCCGTGATAAGAGGAGAATTAATAGTGAGCAGTATAAAACGGTATATGAAATTTGTAAAACCTTATAAATGGCAAATCATCATCACGATTCTCATCGGAATTGTGAAATTCTCCATACCGTTGATTACTCCGGCATTGCTTGGTTACGTCATTGATGATGTCATCGGGGCGAATGCCCTGACAAAGGATGAACAGCTTAGGAAGCTGTTCATGCTGATGGCTTTAATGTTCTTTATCTTTGTCGTTGTCCGACCGCCTGTTGAATATTACCGTCAATATTATGCGCAGTGGACAGCGAGCAAGATTCTGTTTGATATACGTGACAAGATGTTTGGTCATATACAGAAGCTGAGCTTTAAGTATTATTCCAATGCCAAGGGCGGGGAAATCATATCCCGGGTAATCAATGATGTAGAGGAGACGAAGAATTTTGTCATCACCGGGCTGATGAATGTATGGCTTGATCTTGTCACCATCCTCATTGCGGTTGGCATTATGCTGGCTATGGATGTAGAGCTGACACTGATTTCATTGTTGCTCTTACCTCTTTATGGTTTTTCAATTAAATACTTCTTCGGCAAGCTTCGGGGATTGACCAGAGAACGTTCTCAGGCCCTTGCGGAGGTTCAGGGATACCTGCATGAACGGGTGCAGGGAATGGCTGTAATCAAAAGCTTTGCAATAGAAGACCATGAACAAAAGCAATTTAATCGGGAGAATGGCAACTTCCTTAAAAAAGCCCTGACGCATACGAGCTGGAATGCCAAATCATTTGCGGCTGTCAATACAATTACAGATGTTGCGCCGCTGATTGTGATTCTTTTTGCCGGCTATCAAGTCATATCCGGAAATTTGACACTTGGAACGATGGTTGCCTTTTATGGATACATAGACTTGCTTTATGCGCCATTGAGACGGTTGATGAATTCCTCCACCACATTGACTCAGTCGCTGGCATCAATGGACCGTGTATTTGAGTTCCTGGATGTCCCTTATGATATCGAGGACCGCCCGAATGCAAATGAATGTAAGGACGTGCAAGGAACAATCAAGTTTGAGAATGTTTCCTTTTCCTATGGAGAAGATGAAAACCTAGCTTTGAAGAATATTAATCTCGAAGTAAAGCGTGGAGAGACTGTCGCATTGGTTGGGATGAGCGGAGGAGGAAAATCTTCCTTGGTCAGCTTGATTCCGAGATTTTATGATGTGACAGAAGGCAGGATTCTGCTTGATGGAATCGATATCCGTGATGTTAAGGTCCGTTCCTTGAGAGATAATATTGGCATGGTCATGCAAGATAGTATCTTATTCAGTGACTCGGTTCGTGCTAACATTCTGCTTGGGAAGCCAGAGGCAACTGATAAAGAAGTATATGAGGCAGCTAAAGCTGCCAATGCCCATGATTTTATCTTGGGTTTACCGAGCGGATATGAGACGAAAGTGGGCGAGAGAGGCGTCAAGCTCTCAGGCGGGCAGAAGCAGCGTGTGTCCATTGCTCGTGTATTCCTTAAGAATCCGCCAATCCTGGTTCTGGATGAGGCGACCTCAGCTCTTGACCTTGAGAGTGAGCATCTCATTCAAGAGGCGCTTGAGAAGCTGTCAGAGGACCGGACGACCTTTATCATTGCCCACCGGTTATCCACGATTACCCATGCCGATAAAATCGTCTTAATCGAGCATGGTGAAATCACTGAGAGCGGCACCCATCAAGAATTGATGGACAGGCAGGGCTCTTACTATGATTTGTTTAAAATCCAGCAATTGGACAGTTAATGAAGAAGCTGAGCTGAAAGCTCCGTTCAAAACGGGCTTTTGGCTCGTTTTTTTGTTGCCGGGAGTTACCATGCTTTATGAAAGGTGTAAAAAATGGTTATGAAACAGCCATCTTTGGAGTGTGAGTTCGGGTTAATTGAAAGGAAATAGATGATGGAGCATAGAATTTCTTATAGTAAGCATTCTTGCACTTTTGAAACTAATAAAGGAGGATGTACTTAATGACAGCTGTATTTTCCAAAGTTCAAGACGTACTTGAAAACTATAAAACATCCGTTTACGAGAAGGATGTTGAAAAGTTCTTATCCATGTACGCTCCTGAAATGCATATTTATGATTGCTGGGGGAACTGGGAGGTTAAGGACCTTTCTTTGTGGAAGAATAATGTAGCAGAGTGGTTTAATGGATTGAACGAAGAGGGTGTTTTACTTAAGGTTGATTTTCATGACCTAGTAGTTGAGGAAGATATAAACCTTGCATTTGTTTATTGTACTGTAACATTTACTGCACATTTAGCAGATGGTGGTGAGCAACTTCGCCAAATGTCTAATCGATTCACATATGGTTTGAAAAAGGTGAATGAATCATGGTTTATAATCCATGAACATTCCTCATTACCTATAAGTGTAGAAACTGGTAAAGGAATTTACAACATGGGTAAAGGTTAAATAAGGATGACTGCTGCATATCTTATATTCTGGACTATAACTGAATGGTACGTTAGATGTCACAGAAAGGCTGTTTTTAAACCTCGGTCGTCAGGGAAACAGAAACAGCAGCAATACGCTATAAAAACAGGCGGAAAACCAAAACGGTTTTTCGCCTGCTATTTTGAGCGCTCAATGGCTCTTATGCTTGATCATCATCCGGTAATTGTACGGATTTGTTTTCTGCTTTATGGTAGGAATGGAAGCTATTGACGAGCATTTCGAGATGCTCCAGATAGTCTCCGTATTCCAAAATCGCGGAGATCAAGGTGACCATATGGTAGTAAACAGGTGTTTCATCCGTGGCATTAATGCGGAAGCCTCTGACAACCTCAATCAACTGCTGCTTATTATATTGCTCCTCTGTCTCGGCATATAAGTATCCTGGTTTAACTTTTTCCGTGAATTTCAAATGGATATGTTCATGTTTTCTCATCAGGATATCGAGCTGTTCTTGGACTTCAAGCTGGAAGTCATCCGGCATTTGGTGAAACTCTACTTCAAAACGGTGAAGTCTTTTTAGGATATCGAGCGCTCGTCGGTTGGTCGCAATCATATAGCGATAAAGGACGAGCTTTCGAGCCTTTGCAATATTATTTTTCTTGAAATATTGCCGTTCCTCTTGATACATATCATAAAGCCGCTCGGATTTGCTCATGTTCTCCTTAAGCCGTTTAATATCCTTCTTTAAATGCACATGCTCGGTCGTGCTGCGTGAGCCAATGCGAATCCAGCGCAGAATCTCATCAGTGGTGTAATTAATTCGTGTGAACAGCTTTGTTTCATATTTAGGCGGAAGAAAAATCAAGTTCACTAGGAAGGCTGAGAGAATCCCAATGAGAATGGCGAATACTCTCCAGAAAGCGAACGTTGTAAAATCGCCTTCAGGTTGCTCCATAATCAAGATTAATGTCACTAAAGAGATGGTTAATTGATTATCATTTTTTAGCTTCAGATTAATGACGATTGTGATAATGGCAGCGAGACCAATTAATAACGGCTCGTTTCCGAATAACAGGACAAATGTGATAGCTACCAAGAAACCGATGATATTGGCTTGTATTTGATCAATCAATGTTAAATAGGAGCGATAAATAGTCGGCTGTACGGCAAATACCGCCGAAATGGCTGCCAATGTAGGGGATGGAATCCCAAGCAGCACCGCTACATAAATGGCTATGACTATGGCTACTCCCGTTTTAAAAACTCGGGCACCAACCTTCATAAATTCTACCTCTTCCTTTATCTAAAGTTATGCAAATCGTTTGTCTATTTTCACTCAATGTACTATACAGGGTTTTGACCGGATGTTCAAGATATACTTGTAAATTGACTTATATATGATAATTATTTTCCCCTTTACTCACTCAAGAATGCATGGATGCCCTAGTTTCCTTCTTTAAAACAAAATAGATGAGCTTACAACTGTCTTGGTAGTTAAAAGTAAAAGCCCTCCTGATCAAAGGAGGGCTTTTTTTCAATACGCGAATCATTCTGTTGAAACGGAAGGATCGGCATGTTCCTTCACAGGGACGATTTGGATGAAGTTTTGAGCTGGGTTCTCTAAAAGGAGGGCCAGTTCTTCTGCTTCTGCTTTTTGTCCATTTGAGCCTAGTATGCTCATGTATTGACTAAGAAGCTCGGTAACATCCTTAACGCCTGTATCAGTTAATTTCTCGATGGATACAAGTGCGCCTTTAGCGATCCTGCGCTGGAGGGCATCTTTATTCAAGCCGCGCTCTGGCTGATAGCGGAGATAAATGACTCCGCCTGTCATGCCGGCGCAAATCCATGGGCCTGGATCACCGAGTACAAGTCCGCGGCCATTGGTCATATACTCAAAGGCAAAGCCTTTAATATTGGAGTTAACACCAATATTGCCTTTTTCGTCGGCTGGTATATCCTGTTTAAGCAGTCCGCCGATAATCATATCTGCACCAGAGAGACGGATTCCGGCACGGGCATCGGCATCACCTTGGGCGATGAGCAAGCCTTTTTGAGCACCATAGCCAAAGCCTTTACCAACGGAGCCGTTATAGTATTGTCCATCTTTTCCTTTATCCTTCAAGATGGCGATTGTTCCTCCAAAGGATGTTTTACCTGTTCCGTCCTGGGCTCCGCCATCGACAACGATATTGATGCCTTCTGTGTTGTATGCACCAAGACCGTTTCCTGGAATGGAGCCTTTATAGGTTAGATTCACCGGATCAAGCTTTCTGTATGAACCATCTAAGCGCCCGCGTACTCGATGGCAGGAAACGCGGCTGCCAAGAACACGTTGAATGGCGTTGACATTTTGGAAATTACGGGATTGGAACAAATCGTTCACACTTGAATCAAGATATTCGGCACCAACCGCTGCCATTTGGACCATGAGCTCCTCATCCGATGATTTTGATTCCATCTTGGAGATTTGTCCAAGCTCAAGGGTCTTAAGCAGATAGGTTAGGTCAAGCATGTCTTTGCCTTTTGTTTGCTCGAGCAGCTCAGAATGACCGACTGCTTCTTGAAGATCCGTAATGCCGAGCTGGGCAGCCAATGTCTTCAGCTCATTACCGAAAGCGGTGAACATATTGACGATCCCTTCAACGGCTAAATCGTATTGCCTTGGTACGAAGCGGCGCAAGCCATGTTCTTTAGCTTCAGCTTCAGAGTCGATTTGAGTTGCAATACCGACATGGCATGTATCCAGATGACAGCCGCGGCAAGTGGTACACCCGATGGCAATCATGGATAAGGTACCAAAGCCAACACGGTTAGCTCCTAACAGCATCACTTTAAGGATATCTTTTGCACTCTTTAGACCGCCGTCAGCCCAAAGCTCGACATCTTGTCTTAAGCCTGCCTCAAGTAAGGCGTTATGCGCAGATTTAACCCCGATTTCGACTGGAAGACCAACATTTTGCAGGGCATGAATCCGAGCGGCACCAGTACCGCCGTCAAATCCGCTTAAAGTGATAATATCTGCTCCAGCTTTGGCGATTCCGACAGCAATTGTTCCGATATTCGGCACGACAGGAACCTTGACAGCAACCTTGGCTTGGTCATTGGCCGTTTTCAGCTCATGAATCATTTGAGCCAAGTCCTCAATCGAATAAATATCATGGTTATTAGAAGGTGAAATCAAGTCAGAGCCGATTGTCGCATTACGAGCTTCGGCAATCTTCGCTGTCACCTTAGAACCAGGCAAATGCCCGCCTTCACCAGGCTTCGCGCCTTGCCCGATTTTAATTTCGAGCAGGTTAGAAGAGTTTAATAGCTCTGCATTGACACCGAACCGTCCTGAAGCAATCTGCTGTCCGCGTGTCCGAGGGTATTTACCAAGCATATCTTTGATTTCGCCGCCTTCGCCGTTCATGCTGATCATGTTCAGGCGATCTGCTCCTTCAGCATATGCACGGAAGGCTGTCTCATTTTGAGAACCGAAAGACATGGACGCAATAACGAATGGCAGGCTATGTTCACCGACGCCGAGATTGACCATTTCTGGGTTGACAGTATTACCCGTCTGTTTGAAATCTGTTAAATGACGGATGGTTGTCGGATTCTGTTCCTCTTGCTCAGAAATCTTCTCGCCGTAGGCTGTATAATCGCCGGTCTTTGCCACATCCCCGATTGCTTTCCAAATACGCGGGAAGAGGTGGAATGTTTTGCCGATGCGCTCTTTCTCATTTGCATAATCAGTTGTGCGCTGCTTGGCATCTTCCTTCATGGTTTCAAAGTTGTACTTGAGTTCGTTAGAGCCAAAGAAGTTGACGATATTCAGGACTTCTGCAACCTCATCGTGCAAGCCGATGCTTGAGAATAAGCGTCCATACCCGCGAAGCTCGTGAATACCGAGTGTGGAGATCACTTTCTCAAGACCCTTTGACAAGGCCTTATAAAGGTTCGCAACAGGCTTCGCTGTCTCATCAGCGACTGTTCGGAACATATAATAAGGATTGATTAGATTTGCACCCAATCCATAAGCAACGATAATATCATGCAAATTGCGAATAGCTGCAGAACGCAGGGCAAGAGAGCAATCACGACGTTTACCGTTCTTGACAAGTGCTTGGTCAACGGCTGATACGACTAGATGCGGGTCAATCCATAACTGTCCGTCCTTATGTGCTGAATCATCATCCAGACAAAGGATAGAAGCACCATTGCTGACGGCTTGAATAGCCTCTCCTGTAATGCGTGCAAGGGCTTCAGCGATTGTTTCTTCCTCTGTAAATGTCATGGAGATGGTATGCCATTTGCCTTCGCCATCAAATAATTGATAAATCTGTTCGAAGGAAGGCTGGCCCAATTCTCGTACGCAATCCTGACCAGGTTTACCTTCTACTAGCAGAGGGGTAAGAAGTTCAATGATTGGGCCTGCTTGCTTATCGCTTGTAAATAAGGATGGACGTTTTCCGATGATGGTTCTTGTCGAGAAATGCTCCATCTCACGGTCCCTGTCAATGGCAGGGTTTGTGACAACTGCCACGCTTTCTTTAATGAAGTCAGCAATGTTTTGTCGTTCTGGGTTAAGGGCTGCGAGTGGTGCATCATGGCCAAGTGAACGAATTGGTTCTGCTCCTTTTTCTGCCATTTGCTCAACTAATTGGATATTATCGCGCTCCCATCCAAAGGCCTTATACTGCCCGTTTTGGATTTTGGAGTCCTCTTGGTTCACGATTATTTTCTTCGCTTCAGGAGGAAGCATGCGCAGGTGTGTATCCTTAAATGAAAGTCGACTGGAGAAGCGTTCGAACACTTCTTCTTGATAGTGCTTATATTCATAAAGCTTGATGGTATCTCCGTTCCATTTCAAGCCGACCTTTTCTCCTGGTCCGATTGGTTTTGGATCGGCAACATATTCAGTCGTTGGAATGACACCAGGTTCTGAACCGAAAAGATAAGAGCTTGATGTTTCCATCATCCATAATGGGCGCAAGCCCAGTGAATCAACGGAGAACGCTACTTCGTCTGCGTGGCGGGAAATGATGGCTGCTGGTCCTTGGGCGAAATGTCCCCAGGATTCACGTAAGTATGTGTACAAATCCTGAAGATGTCCAGGATATTCCTTCATCTCATTGATGATTGGAGGGAAGATGATATCAAGCGCTTCGAATAAGCTGTAGCCTTCGCGGTAAATAAATGTTTCGAGCGTGCGGCTAAGGTCTTGTGAATCACTTCCGCCTTGCACGAGCGGAACACCAATCATTTGTGCTTCATCCCGTAAGCGTGCAATCGTATTAATCTCGCCATTATGGCCGAGAACGCTGAATGGCTGCACACGGAAGAAGCTTGATAATGTATTCGTGCAATACCGGTTATGTCCTAGAGTCATAGTGGATGCAACGAGCGGGCTGCTTAAGTCAGGATAATATTTTGGCAGAATATCCCCGGCACCCATAACCTTGTAGACCGCATGATATTGGCTTAAGGATGAAACATGAATCGATTCATTTTTTTCAATTTCTATAGTCAAATCAAATAAAAGAGAAGAGAGTGCTTGCTGGTTTAACTCTTTATTGGCAATAAAGCCAACCTGTAAGAAGACAGGGTTCTCCTGCAGGGCGATTGGTCCGAGTGCGTCTGAAGAATAGGCTTGATCGGACACAAAGACCTCATTTAATCCGCTGCTTTTTGCTTTGTGGACAATCTCTTCGATTGTCTGTCCTTTATCGGCGCGGCGGTCTATAAAGAAGTGACCAACGACGAAGTGAGAGGAATCAGCCAGGGAAGAATCGACCCCTGTATTTTTTAGCTTTTCTTGCCATAACGCACGCGGGATATCTATATGAATGCCAACGCCGTCACCTTCACCATTAATAAAACCAGCGCGGTGGTTCATGGTTACAAGGGCATCAATACACGCAAAGATATTTTCACGTGTTGGGATTTTTTTCTTTTCTACACAGGCGATAATTCCGCAAGCATCATGTTCAGCTTTATGGAATTCGGTAAATTTGCTAGGACTCCATTTTTGGTTCATAAGAAAGGCAACGGATAAGCTTGCGCCTATTTAATTGCCAGTTCACCTCCTGCTTAAACTTGTGGTATTGGATGTAACTTTGGAAACTAATTGGAAGGGAATACATAGTGTGAGGGTATACAATCATTAAAGACTAATAGCTATATAGTATCATTAGAATTTTCAGAAATCAATTAATTATGCATTGGTCACTAGATTGTAAAAAAATATGCAATCAGTAAAACAGCCTAATGTAAACGCTTCCTTTATTCATTTGTAGAATAAATCCGCTTATGATAAGCGGATTTACCTTTGAATAATTATTCATCTTGATGAATTTATAAAGATTTGAATGCTTCGTTGACTGCTTCTATCGTTCTATCAATATCTTCTTCTGTATGAGCGGTTGTTAAGAACCAAGCCTCATATTTCGAAGGGGCGAGATTAATGCCCTGCTCAAGCATGAGTTTGAAGAAACGGCCGAATTTTTCTCCGTCAGTTGCTTCTACCTGTGCGTAATTGATGATTTCTTCTTTTGAATCTGTGAAGTATACAGTCAAGGCACCTTTTAATCGATTAAGCTGAATAGCTACATTATGCTGCTTAGCTGCATTGCGGATGCCGTCTTCTAATCGGGCACCGAGCGTGTCTAGGCGGTCATATACCCCTTCTTCTTTCAAGATTTCGAGGCAAGCGATGCCAGCTAACATGGAAGCAGGGTTTCCGGCCATTGTTCCAGCTTGGTAAGCGGGTCCCATTGGGGCTACCTTATCCATGATTTCTTTTCTGCCGCCATAGGCGCCAATTGGCAGGCCGCCGCCGATGATTTTCCCAATAGCGGTAATGTCCGGCTCCACGCCTAATAGGTTTTGAGCACCGCCATACATAAAGCGGAATGCAGTGATGACCTCATCATAGATGACAAGGGAACCGTGTGCATGAGCGATTTCATTTACAGATTCAAGGAATCCTGGCTGCGGCTGAACGATGCCGAAGTTTCCGACGATTGGTTCAACGAGAATACCTGCTACTTCTTCTCCCCATTTCTCCATTGTCTCTTTAAAAGATTCAACATCATTGAATGGTACAGTTATAACCTCTTTGGCAATGCTTTGAGGAACACCGGCAGAGTCAGGTGTACCGAGTGTAGATGGCCCTGAGCCTGCAGCGACTAATACGAGATCGGAATGTCCGTGATAGCATCCGGCAAATTTAACGATCTTGTCTCTTCCTGTATACGCTCTGGCAACACGAATCGTTGACATGACGGATTCAGTGCCTGAATTTGTGAAACGAATTTTTTCCATAGAAGGAATGGCTTCCTGCAGCATTTTGGCAAACGTCAATTCTGATGGTGTTGGTGTTCCATAGAGTACCCCGTTCTCTGCTGCTTCCGTAATGGCCTTCGTAATATGGGGATGTGCATGACCTGTAATAATCGGTCCAAAAGCAGCAAGGTAGTCTATGTACTTATTGCCGTCAACATCCCAGAAGTAAGCGCCTTTACCTTTTACCATGGAGACGGGCGATCCGCCGCCGACAGCCTTGTATGACCGTGAGGGGGAGTTGACTCCTCCGACGATAATTTCGAGGGCTTCTGCATGCAGCTTCTCAGATTGTGTATGATTCATAAAAAATACCTCCTTCATGCATAAAGCACGTAATATATTGTAGCACTCCCAAACTTTATTTGTATATGGTCGAGCCAACCAGCAGTTCTGTACAACCAATCATAGTTATGCAGAGCCTTGAGTATATATTACTAGCGGGATGTTCGCGATTGAAGGAGGGAATCCTTTGTTCTATGTGTTTATATCAGCGGTGATTATATGCCTGGGGATGAGCTTGAAGAGCCTCTTGCTTCCGACTGAGAAGGGAGAGAGAATTTCCTTGGAGCATTTGTATTGGATTATAACGGTCTATTTCATCTTCTTGATAGGCTTTGGGTTATTGTATGTCTTGATGGATTTGAAATTTGGTTCGGTTATTCACTTGAACGGTTTGCCTGTTATGGGAGGGTTCTTCGCCAAGCTTGCTTCATCACTCTATTTCAGCACGATGACCTTGCTGTCTGTGGGGTATGGGGATATGGTGCCTGTTGGTGTCGGGAGATGGATTGCTTCTATAGAAGCGTTAATTGGATATGCGCTGCCGGCGGCATTTGTTGTTCGTACGGCCATTGACTTTGAGAATGTAAAAATTGACCGTAATTAGGTATAGTAATAAATAGATGTAAAGTGAAGGAGGAATCGATATGAGTACGTTAATAGGAAAGATGGCACCTGACTTTAAACTGGAGGCCGGAGATGGAAAGGTTGTAACGATGGCTGATTTTGCTGGGAAGAATGTTGTGCTGTACTTCTACCCAAAGGATATGACACCTGGTTGTACGACGGAGGCTTGCGATTTCAGAGAAAGTCATCAATCGTTTGCTGAACTCGATACCATCATTGTCGGTGTGAGCCCTGATCCAAAGGAAAGACATGAAAAGTTCATAGCTAAATATGATTTGCCGTTTCTCTTATTGTCTGATCCGGAACATGTCTTGTCTGAAGCCTATGGGGTATGGGTTTTAAAGAAAAATTTCGGTAAGGAATATATGGGTGTGGAGCGTTCGACCTTTGTCATCAATAAAGAGGGTGAAGTCGTCAAGGAGTGGCGTAAGGTGAAGGTGAAGGGGCATGTTGAAGAAGCGTTAACCTATATTAAGGAGAATTTATCTTAAAGGCAAAGTGAGGGGAGAGGGAGAAGATGAGGGATCCGCGATTAAAGGTACTGGCCAAACAAATCCTTGAGCATTCTGTGAAAGCGGGAAAAGGGGATAAAATCATGATTCACGGCCAACCGAATACAAAACCGCTTATGCTCGAATTGCTTGAGGAGGCGTATAAGCTGGGAGCCTATCCATTCATGGAGCTTAAGGATGATGAATTAGATAGGCAATGGGCTATACAAAGCAGCCTTGAGCAGTATGAAACAATCGCCAGGTGGGAAATGCAGCGATTCCAAGACTTGGACGCGCTGATTTACATAGTCGGGGAAGAGAATGACGCGGAGATGACCGATATCCCTGCAGAGGTATTCAGGGTGAGCGGTGAAGTCATGAAGCCTGTTACTGATTACTATATTAATAAATGCCGTTGGGTACTCCTGAATTACCGGACAAAATCGCTCGCACAAAAAGCTGGCATGAGCACGAGTAAATTTGAGGATTTCCTTCTTGATGTATGTACGGTTGATTATGCAAAGATGGCAGCTGCTATGAAACCTCTAAAAGAATTAATGGAGAAGACTGACCGTGTGCGTATCGTGTCACCGGGCACAGACCTCACCTTTTCAATCAAGGGGATACCGGCTGTTATGTGCTATGGGGAGCGAAATATACCGGATGGGGAAGTGTATACCGCTCCTGTCAGAGACAGCGTTAACGGCACCATTACCTATAACACTCCTTGTCCCTACCAGGGGACAACCTTCCGTAATGTGAGTTTGACCTTTAAAGATGGAAAGATTATCAAAGCTGCGGCTGATCAATCAGAGAAAATAAATGATATTTTTGATACTGACGAAGGTGCCCGATATATTGGAGAGTTCGCACTTGGCCTCAATCCGATGATTCATCATCCAATGGGCGACATTCTCTTTGATGAGAAAATTAATGGCAGTATTCATTTCACGCCTGGATTGGCTTATAAGGAAGCGGATAATGGAAATGTATCCTCTATCCATTGGGATATGGTTCTTGTCCAGCGTGAGGAATACGGTGGAGGAGAGATTTACTTCGATGACCGTCTCATTCGCAAAAATGGTTTATTTGTCGTCCCGGAGCTTGAGGGATTGAATCCGAATGCCTTGCTTCGGAAGGGGAAATGAGCCCTTTTTATAGAATGAAGGCTCATCCCCTAATCAACCTCGGACAATCTGAATAAGATGAAATCAGGGAATACCTCCTCAAACATAAATGTTGATGACTGCAAAAGATCATTATTTTGCAGTCCTTTTTTTGGTATTTATAGGGAAAGTTTCTTAATATAAATAGTAAGAAATTAGTTATAAGATGTTTGGGGGATGTAATTATGAAAATTGTCTCGTCTTTTTTGCCTCCGAGAGCGCTGCAGAAATCCATCACTGAGAAGTTTAATGAACATGAGTTCTGCTTTTTTAAGGGGATGGAACAGATTGACGATAAACTGATTGGTGAAATGGAAATCTTCATTACATATGCGGAAGACTTGAGCCCAGAAATTATCAATCGTGCGTCCTCGCTCAAATGGATTAGCGCAATGGCTGCAGGTATTGATAAGATGCCGATTGAAGCTATCGAGAGCAGGGGAATCCTTGTGACGAACGCAAGAGGTATCCATGCTGTCCCGATGTCTGAATTTGCACTGGGTCTCATGTTATCACATGTGAAAAGGCTGGCTGACTTAAAGGATTTGCAAAGGGAGAGTACATGGAATAAATGGCTCCCTGTAGGTGAATTGTGCGGAAAGACACTCTTGTTGCTTGGAACTGGAGCTATTCCGGAGGAAATAGCTCGTCTTGCTGATGCATTCCAAATGAAGGTGATTGGCGTGAATAGAAGCGGCCGTTATGATGGAGAGAGTTTTTCTGATGTGCACCCAATTGGACAATTGAATCAGGTACTCCCGGAGGCACATATCATTGTGTCTGTCCTGCCAAGTACGCCAGAGACGAGGGGGCTTCTCACATATGATCATTTCAAGCAGATGAGAAGTGATGCTCTCTTTATTAATCTAGGAAGAGGAGATCTTATCACGATAGAGACGTTGAAGAGGGTGCTGGAGGATAAGGTCGTTGGTCATATGGCGCTTGATGTGTTTCCTGCCGAGCCGCTTGACGCCGATAACCCGCTTTGGGGCTATTCGAACTTGACGATAACTCCGCATATCTCCAGTATCACGGAGAATTATCTTCCGAGAGCCTTTGCCATCTTTGAGCACAACTTAGATGTGTATTCTGGCAGAAAAGAAGATGATTATATGAATAAAATCGATTTAGGAAAGGGGTATTAATATTGAAGATTTATACGAGAACTGGAGATAAAGGGCAAACATCCCTTGTTTACGGGACAAGAGTCTTGAAAACAGATTTACGTGTAGAAGCCTATGGTACCTGTGATGAGGCGAATTCGATGATTGGACTCGCTCTTAGTCATATACATGATTTGGACTTTGAGGGGAAAGATAAGCTTCAACAAGTCTTCCATGTCATTCAAACAGATCTATTTCATGTTGGTGCTGAATTAGCAACACCAGAGGGCAAAAAAGTCGGATGGGTACTCAAGAAGGAGTCCATTACGGATATGGAATTGTATATTGATGAGCTAAATGAGGAGCTTCCTCCCTTCAAGAACTTCATTCTTCCGGGCGGACATCCTGCTGGTGCAACGCTGCATGTTGCACGAACGATTGTCAGAAGGGCAGAAAGAAAAGCTATCGCGATTGGCGAAGGAGTCAACCCTCTCGTGATTGCCTACTTGAACAGGCTCTCCGATTTGCTCTTCGTTGCAGCGCGTTTCTTGAACCTGCGTTTAGGCCGTCTTGAACCCACGCTGCATGAATAGGAGAGGAGATTACCAATCTGAGTGGATGACTTATACCCGCTAGGTTGGTAGAAACATTGACAATACGGCGCTTTATCAAGTAAACTTATTGTAACCATTATAAAGTAAGAATCTATAAAAAAGGGAGTGCATGACGGTGTCTCACCAACTTAAAGATGCTTTAGATACTCTGAAAACAACTGGTGTCCGCATGACTCCGCAACGTCATGCCATATTAGAATTTTTAATTACATCACATACACATCCAACTGCAGATGATATTTACAAAGCATTAGAAGGTAAATTTCCCAATATGAGCGTAGCAACTGTCTACAATAACTTGCGTGTGTTCAAAGAGGTTGGATTGGTGAAAGAGTTGACGTACGGAGATTCATCCAGTCGTTTTGATTATTCTTCCTCTGACCACTACCATATTATTTGTGAGAAATGCGGGAAGATTGTCGATTTCCATTATCCAGGTCTTGATGAGGTTGAGCATCTTGCTTCGCATGTAGCTGGTTTCAAGGTAACTCATCACCGAATGGAGATTTACGGAGATTGCCCTGATTGTGCAGCTAAAGAAGTGCATTAATTTTTGAACCCGCTAAATTAGCGGGTTTTTTATAAGAGAAAAGAAGCCGGTGAAAAACCAGGCTTCTCTTTTTTATGCATGATGGTTCTCTTGGTTTTTTCTATTATAGGTTTCATCAAATTCCTTGCCCTCTAACTTCTTATCTAAGGTTAATGGCTCGCGGCAATGCATGCACATATCAACCCGGCCGAGGATCTTTGTTGGTTTTCCGCAATTTGGACAGACAACCTGTACGGCTTTGGTTGAAAGCATGCCGATCCAGAAGTATACGACCATGCTTGCCATCATGGCGAGAAGGCCTAAAACCATAAAGATTGTCATCAGTAAAGGTGAGGTGCGGAAGAAAATGCCGATATACATAATGATGAACCCGATAAAAATCAAACTAAGAGCGAATGTTCTTATTTTATTGATTTTGCTACTATACTTAGCCACAGCTGATCCCCCTTTTGTCTACTATAATATACCATATTATCCAGCGTCATCTATATAATCGTGAATCTAAAACAAAATAGTGGCAGAAGTCTGTCGAATATTGTTGAATTAGTTTATATACCCAAAAACCCTTCTAAAGGAGTAGAACAATGGAAGATATCCTAAGGCCTGTATACCAAGAGAGAGCAAGCAACCCAGAAACGCAAGGTGTGTTATTAATCGAAAAGAATTCACCTGAGAGTCCTAGCACGGATACATTTGATTGCATTTTACTCGTTATCATTAATAGTCAGGATAAACCACCTGTATTCATTAAGCACTATGCGTATGAACATAAAAAGGCAGCTCTTCATGTTGTGACGGAGGATAAATTGAATGAATGGAGACTGCTCGGTACAAACAGGAAAATTATCGACTGGATCTACAATGGAAAAATCGTATTTGACCGTAATGACTATTTAGCATCCTTGAAAAGGGAAATGGATGAATTCCCGTTCTATGGACGAAAAATCAAGAAAGGGATAGAATTCGCTAAATTAATCAGGCGATATATGGATGGGAAAGAACTATTCGATCAAGGAAATATTCTTGATGCCTATAATCATATTGTCCATGCGCTCCATCATTTGGCGAGACTTGAAGTGATTGAGAAGGGGTATCATCCGGAAGTGACGGTCTGGAACCAAGTGAAGCAGATTGGACCGGACATTTATAAATTGTATGAGGAACTTGTTTATAGTGATGAGAGTGTAGAACAGCGTTTGGAACTGCTGTTTCTAGTCAGTGATTTTTTAATCCATACAAGAACAGAATCTGGTTCTGGGCATATCATGGAGATTATCGGGGAGCGGGGCAGCGATTATTGGTCCTATGATGAGCTATATTCGCATAAAGAGTTAGTCTATTATGGAGAAGACCTCCGCATCTTAATTGAATATTTAATAGACCGGGGATACATTGAGGTTGTCTTGCAGGAGACGAAGGGTATGAAGCTGTATCATCGCTATTATAAAATTCATGAAGAAATTTAAAAAATTATATTGACAAAACGTTTTTGAGATGATATATTAATAAACGTCGCTGATGACCTTGATGAAAACGAGGTAAACGACAAAAAAACTTTTTCAAAAAAGTTATTGACAAGAAATCAAAAACTTGTTAAGATATAAAAGTCGCTGAAAACGACAACGAATTGAAAAAGAAATAGATTGTTCTTTGAAAACTAAACAAAACGAAACGCTAAGCAAGTCTTAAAAAAGAGAGTTTAACTCCGAGTTTAACTCTCGTCAATGTTTTAAATTATAGCTAGATCAAACATCTTTTGGAGAGTTTGATCCTGGCTCAGGACGAACGCTGGCGGCGTGCCTAATACATGCAAGTCGAGCGAATCAGATGGGAGCTTGCTCCCGGATGATTAGCGGCGGACGGGTGAGTAACACGTGGGCAACCTGCCCGTAAGATTGGGATAACTCCGGGAAACCGGTGCTAATACCGAATAGTTTCTGACACCTCATGGTGTCAGAGGGAAAGTTGGCTTTTAGCTAACACTTACGGATGGGCCCGCGGCGCATTAGCTAGTTGGTGAGGTAACGGCTCACCAAGGCGACGATGCGTAGCCGACCTGAGAGGGTGATCGGCCACACTGGGACTGAGACACGGCCCAGACTCCTACGGGAGGCAGCAGTAGGGAATCTTCCGCAATGGACGAAAGTCTGACGGAGCAACGCCGCGTGAGCGAAGAAGGCCTTCGGGTCGTAAAGCTCTGTTGTCAGGGAAGAACAAGTGCCATTCGAATAGGTTGGCACCTTGACGGTACCTGACCAGAAAGCCACGGCTAACTACGTGCCAGCAGCCGCGGTAATACGTAGGTGGCAAGCGTTGTCCGGAATTATTGGGCGTAAAGCGCGCGCAGGCGGTCCTTTAAGTCTGATGTGAAAGCCCACGGCTCAACCGTGGAGGGTCATTGGAAACTGGAGGACTTGAGTGCAGAAGAGAAGAGTGGAATTCCACGTGTAGCGGTGAAATGCGTAGAGATGTGGAGGAACACCAGTGGCGAAGGCGACTCTTTGGTCTGTAACTGACGCTGAGGCGCGAAAGCGTGGGGAGCAAACAGGATTAGATACCCTGGTAGTCCACGCCGTAAACGATGAGTGCTAAGTGTTAGGGGGTTTCCGCCCCTTAGTGCTGCAGCTAACGCATTAAGCACTCCGCCTGGGGAGTACGGCCGCAAGGCTGAAACTCAAAGGAATTGACGGGGGCCCGCACAAGCGGTGGAGCATGTGGTTTAATTCGAAGCAACGCGAAGAACCTTACCAGGTCTTGACATCCTCTGAAAACCCTAGAGATAGGGCGTTCCCCTTCGGGGGACAGAGTGACAGGTGGTGCATGGTTGTCGTCAGCTCGTGTCGTGAGATGTTGGGTTAAGTCCCGCAACGAGCGCAACCCTTGTCCTTAGTTGCCAGCATTCAGTTGGGCACTCTAGGGAGACTGCCGGTGACAAACCGGAGGAAGGTGGGGATGACGTCAAATCATCATGCCCCTTATGACCTGGGCTACACACGTGCTACAATGGGTGGTACAAAGGGCAGC
>NZ_LFZV01000001.1:3347959-3372826 GCF_001183965.1 Bacillus sp. FJAT-27916 | reverse complement strand
TAGGTCCGAGGTGGAAGTGTGGCGACACATGGAGCTGACGGATACTAATCGTTCGAGGACTTAACCAAGAACAAACGCATATGCCAAACAAACATTATCCAGTTTTGAGAGAGTGAAAAAAGTTAAAAAACTCTTGACTAAAGTCAGAAACGATGTTAAAATAATAAATGTCGCTGACGAAGAAGTCTGGTAAAGAAAATGAAAATATCAAAGTTGTTTCAAAAGAAATGCAGATATTTAAATGAACCGATCCAGATGATAATATGATTATTCCGCAGTAGCTCAGTGGTAGAGCATTCGGCTGTTAACCGAACGGTCGTAGGTTCGAATCCTACCTGCGGAGCCATAATGGAGAGCTGTCCGAGAGGTCGAAGGAGCACGATTGGAAATCGTGTAGACGGTCAACGCTGTCTCAAGGGTTCGAATCCCTTGCTCTCCGCCATTATTAACTTCATAATCGGCCCCTTGGTCAAGCGGTTAAGACACCGCCCTTTCACGGCGGTAACACGGGTTCGAATCCCGTAGGGGTCACCACTTAAATGGAGGATTAGCTCAGCTGGGAGAGCATCTGCCTTACAAGCAGAGGGTCGGCGGTTCGATCCCGTCATCCTCCACCACAAAATTTTAGTATCACATTCCCATTGGCGCGGGGTGGAGCAGTCTGGTAGCTCGTCGGGCTCATAACCCGAAGGTCGCAGGTTCAAATCCTGTCCCCGCAATAATATGGTCCGGTAGTTCAGTTGGTTAGAATGCCTGCCTGTCACGCAGGAGGTCGCGGGTTCGAGTCCCGTCCGGACCGCCATTTACATAAATGATGGCTCAGTAGCTCAGTCGGTAGAGCAAAGGACTGAAAATCCTTGTGTCGGCGGTTCGATTCCGTCCTGAGCCACCATTTTGAATTAACCTTTCAATAAATACTATGATATAACTTAATCTAACATGTCATGCCGGTGTAGCTCAATTGGTAGAGCAACTGACTTGTAATCAGTAGGTTGGGGGTTCAAGTCCTCTTGCCGGCACTCTTAATATCGGAGGGGTAGCGAAGTGGCTAAACGCGGCGGACTGTAAATCCGCTCCTTCGGGTTCGGCAGTTCGAATCTGCCCCCCTCCACCATTCATAATAGGGGCATAGTTTAAAGGTAGAACAGAGGTCTCCAAAACCTCCAGTGTGGGTTCAATTCCTACTGCCCCTGCCAATATGGCGGCTGTGGCGAAGTGGTTAACGCATCGGATTGTGGTTCCGACATTCGTGGGTTCGATTCCCATCAGCCGCCCCATTAAAACTTTGGGCTATAGCCAAGTGGTAAGGCAACGGACTTTGACTCCGTCATTCGTAGGTTCGAATCCTGCTAGCCCAGCCATTTAAATGCGGAAGTAGTTCAGTGGTAGAACACCACCTTGCCAAGGTGGGGGTCGCGGGTTCGAATCCCGTCTTCCGCTCCAAACAACTTAATCATTGGCGGCATAGCCAAGTGGTAAGGCCAAGGTCTGCAAAACCTTTATTCACCGGTTCGAATCCGGTTGCCGCCTCCATAATTATGCCGGTGTGGCGGAATTGGCAGACGCGCACGACTCAAAATCGTGTTCCGTGAGGAGTGTCGGTTCGACCCCGACCACCGGTATCAGATGACAGTGTGCCAAACTGTCAAACCACATTAAGGTCCATAGCATTTTATGCTATGGACCTTTTTTATGGTTCTGTACTAATTGTTGGGCAGCAAGTTGAAAAGGAGAATGGCAATCTTGACTTTACATTGCCCGGTTTAATGACCAAATGAGAAATGAGGGCCTTAGTTATCTTCTTGAATGATTCTAGCACACATATAGTACTAGAGTTGTTGTTTTATCGGTAATGGCTAAGCCGGTCATATGTCTTTGTGTATGTCGATCACAAGCAGCTAACCTAGTTTTATGCCCTGCGGCATTATATGATAACTAGACATTTATTTTAATGTTAAAAACACTTATTCCAATGCTTCGGGATAAGTGTTTTAAATCTATGTCATATTGTTAGATCGCATAGTTGCATGAACTATTCAATAGTAATAGGGTTGTATAAGCACAGTTTAAATCAACTATTGTCTTTCTCCTGTTCATCTAAGTTGTATGCATCAACTTCTCTAATAAGGGTATTCTCATCTTCTTCATCAATTGGCAAAAGAGAAAATTGTATGGCAGAAGCTGCGTTTTTGCTGTTTCGAATGGCTTCTTCTTCCGAGTCCCCCGTAGCAATCACATAGGCGTATCGGTGGCCCATGGATAGAGGAGGGTATAGATAAGTCCCTTTTCGAGGTTTAACATATACATAGAGTACACCTTGTGATCGTTTGGCACGATTTTTTCCTGTAACGCTTTCTAGTATTCCTTGTTCCTCCACGGTTACATATTGACTATAGATGTGTTTTCTAAATTTTTTAGTGAAATCCGGCTTTATTCCTAATGCCATTTTCAATGTTTCTTCCACAAGATTAATCCCATATCCCCCTAATATCATTCGGTTCATTCCTGCTCCAGATATCCTTGGGTTAATTTCGATTAACTTCCATTTATCATTCTTTTGTCTTAATTCCAAATGGCATGGTCCATTTGTTAGTCCATGCAGTTTTATGATTCCTAATACAGCAGATTTAATTTTTCGGTGAAATTCATAATTTGGATTTAGCATCAAATTGTAACCTGTTACAATAAATCTTTTTTGCTGCTGAATATCCTGCTTAAAAATCGCAATGATGTGTACCTTACCAGCAACCACTACTGCTTCTACTAGATACTGAGGTTCTGACAAATATTCTTCAATAATAACAGGATCGTTTGGAAATTTATTGAGCAGTGCACTATACCCCTTGATTAGCTGTTTCTTGTCGTTTACTTGGAATACATCCTTAGAGCCAGTTGATTGCGGAGATTTCATCATTAATGGAAAATTAGGTAGAAGTTCGTTTAAATATTCATCTAAAGAGGAGTCTTTGTTTAATACCCAGTACTTTGGTGCATAGGGACTTGATGCTAACATCTCACGTGAGTATAGCTTGTTTTCATTTTTTCTAATAGCTTCAGTGCTGAAATGATTCACTTGATGCTCTTTTGCCAATAAGGAAGCCGTATAGCAATAAGGATCTACAAAGCTGATAATTGACTCAATCATTAATCCTTTATCCAGAAGTATTTGTATTTCCTTACGAATCTCTTTAATATTATCTAAATCCACTAATCTCATATAATGCACATCATGAAATTCGCTTCGTTTTTCTAGAAAGGAGGAACGCTTAGTGAATAACACTGTAAAGTAACCAAGCCTTTCTGCAGCTTGAATAGCTTCTCTGCTTGAACCTGATTTGGCAGTCTCTATAAAAACGACGGTTTTCAAAATGTCCAGACTCCTTTTAAGTCCATGAAGGAACGAGATTGATTGTACTTGGTCGGTCCTAATAATGTATTAATAAAAGGTGGGATTTGTGTGGGCCATAAACCTTTAAATAAAGGTGATTTCCTTTTTTTAAGGCTAAAGGCTAACAATATGACACGGCTATTTAACGAAGATATTGTCAGGATAGAAATAATTCAGTTCAAAATAGTATTTAACATACTTTTCTTCCGTTGGTATATTCGCCGCTACCTAAGGAAGGGAACAGCACCTCTTGAATAATGCAGCTAAAACTGATCTATTCACTTCTTTCTGTTGAAATGTTCAAGTGATTGTTGAAGGGATGTATACAGTCAGTTCCTTGAGAAACAGCTATTTTTAGGGGATTATTCTTCTTATTGGATTGGAGCCGTTACCTTTAAAGCTGTTGTTGCGTATTCTGATTTGGATTAAGTATCAGAATTCGTATGTAAGAGGTGTTTGAATTTGATAAGGATTGGTATGCTTCATCATAGACGAGATCCACGTAAGGTAATTAAATCTTATGCCTATGCCGCAATAGCGCAAGCGGAAGGTGCTGAGTTCGTCTATTTCTCCCCTCGCAGGGTGCAATTTGAGGATTCCACTATTCGTGGCTGGGTATTTGAAAATGGAGAATGGGTGGAAAGAGTCACTGCATTTCCAGATGTCATTTATAATGCTGGAAGCCCGGTCAAGCTTGCAAATAGTAAAGAGATTATTGATAAATTAAAAGACACTATTCCATTTACAAGTCATTCTATAGGTAATAAGATGCGGGTATATGAGAGGTTAAAAAAGGCAGAACAATTCTCCCGATACTTAATTCCCTCGGAAACTTTAGTGGATATCAATGTGTTATTTCAGTACATTGGTACCTACAGAAGAGTTGTCGTTAAACCGAAGAATGGAAGAAAGGGAGAAGGAATTCTGATGATTGAACGAGTGGGAAATGAATTTTGGGTACTGAAGGGTACAAAGACAATCAAGATGACCTACGATGAACTTAGAGATTTATTGACGGAGGAAATTGATAAAAAGACTTACATCGTTCAACCATATATATTATGTAAAACAAAGAATGGACAAGCTTATGACTTTCGCCTACATGTACAAAAGAATGGAGAAGGAAAGTGGGTAATTACCTCGGTCTACCCTAGAATAGGGGCAAGCGGAACAATCGTTTCAAATATTAATAGCGGAGGCTCCATGAATTATTTAGTACCATTCTTAAAACAGGAGTATGGTGATGAGTATTTTAATATTAAACGGTATTTAGAGGTCTTTTCACTCCAATTAGCACATCATATGGATGATATCCAAATCAATACATTCAATGAAGTCATCGATGAATTAGGTATAGATGTCGGTCTTGATGATAGCGGGAAAATATGGATTTATGAAGTAAACTGGCGGCCAGGCTGCCCGCCTACCTTTTATTTGGAAATGGATGTAGTTAAAAACATGATTCAATATTGCATGTACTTAGCGAGAAAACATCAAGTGGGATAAAACTACGATTGGTAATTTGGCCGATAGCTGGTGGGTTAGTCAATATAGTCAGTATTTACCGATTTGGCTAACCTTTCATTTCTTTGAAAAATGATATTGACATTTGACCTTTTTATCGGTATATTAATATAAGGATTTTTCATTTAATCCATTGAACAAATCGTTCAACTTATGCCGGTGTGGCGGAATTGGCAGACGCGCACGACTCAAAATCGTGTTCCTTCGGGAGTGTCGGTTCGACCCCGACCACCGGTATCCAGCATAAGGTGTTGCCAAGCCTTATGGGAAAAGACTCTCAACTAATTCGGTTGAGAGTCTTTTTTTATTCTGTCTTACCTATTGCCTTAATAACACAGAGAAGTTGAAGGTTCTCATCAAATAAATAAGAGAATCATGCCATAGTTTACATTTTTAGTTTTTACGAATAAGTTATATTAACTTTACTGTTTTTTGCGGCTGAACTTACTGTCATTCTGATGATTGACTCTTATCTGGCTCATCGTAGGTATATGCATCAAGACTACGATCAAATCGCTCTTCTTCAGCATTATCGATAGGCAGAAGGGAGAATTGAATTTCTGCGGCTGCATTCTTCGCGTTTTGGATAGCTTCTGCCTCTGTTTCTCCTGTTGCCATTACATAGCCGTATCGATGGCCCATGGATAAGGGCGGGTGAAGATAAGCATCTTTTTGCGGTCTTACATAAACGTTAAGCACGCCTGGAGATCGCTTTGCACGATTTTGTCCGGTAACTTTCTCTAATACACCACTATCTTCTATGGTTATATATTGAGTAAAGAGATGTTTCTCAAATATTTTTGTAAAATCCGGCTCTCTTCCAAGGGCTAATTTCAATGTTTCCTTTACTAGATTAATCCCATACCCGGCAACAATCATTTCGTTCATGGCACCTGCGGATATCCTTGGATTAACTTCGATTAGCTTCCATGTATCATTCTTTTGTCTAAGCTCCAAATGACAAGGCCCATTTGTTAATCCATGTAATTTAATGATGTCTTCTACAGCAGAGGTGATTGACTTGTACAATTCTTCATTGGAATCGAGCAGCAGGCTGTAACCTGTTACAATAAACCGTTTTTGGTGCTGGATATCCTGCCTGAAAATGGCGACGATGTTTACTTTACCAGCAACGACAACTGATTCTACGAGATACTGAGGTTCAGGTAAATATTCCTCAATAATAAAAGGCTGGTCTGGAAATTTCTTAAGAAGTGCACGCTGCCCCTGCAGCAGCTGGTTATCGTCATTTACTTGAAAAACATCCTTAGAGCTGGTTGATTGAGGTGATTTCATTATTAGTGGAAAGTTAGGTGCCATATCACTTAAGTAATCATCTATAGATGATTCATTATTGAGTACCCAGTATTTTGGTACAAAGGGGCTTTGCGCTAACATCTTTCGTGAGTATAGCTTGTTTTTCATATTTCCAATAGCCTCAGTACTAAAAGGATTGACTTGATACTCTTCAGCTAATAAAGAAGCGACATAGCAATATGAATCCATAAAACTAATAATCGATTCAATGATTAATCCTTTCTCTCGTAGTAATTGAATTTCTCTACGAAGCTCATGAATATTATCTAAATTAACCAGTCTCATATAGTGTACATCTTGAAACTCGCTCGGGTTCTCTAGAAAGGAGGAACGCTTAGTGAACAACACTGTATAATAACCAAGTTCATCTGCAGCTTGAATAGCTTCTCTGCTTGAGCCTGATTTAGCAGTCTCTATAAACACAACGGTCTTCAAATAGGCCAGTCTCCTTTTTGTCTTTTATGGAACATGATTAAATTCTTGTGTCCTTCTGATTAATGTATTGATAAAAACGAAAAGTGGTGCGGGTCAATATCCTGTGGAAGGAGCAGAATATTCGGAGACTAAACAAATGGGGGATTCAGCCATTCGGAAATGCTCAGGAGACAAGGCAATAAGAATAAGGGATTGAATATCAACTGACGGAGAACAGTTAGATGTAGAAAGAAGATGCAACAATTTGGAGACAAAGAACGGTACCCCTATATAGGGTTTATTCATAGAGAAAGCTCCTTTTAGAGGAGCTTTCCTTGCAATATATAGCGATCAGGGGCGTTCCCGACGTAGGTGAAGGGATAACAGGTTGTGAGGGTCAGTGTCGGTTCCTTCTTTTCGACAATGACGGTCCGGTCATCCTCATCGGTAATCCAGATTTTTTCGATGATATACGTGTATGGCTGTTCTTCATAGCTCACAATTAGTTTGTCGCCTGTCTCTAATTGTTCAAGGCCGGCAAAGACTGTGTCTCGGTGACCGCTTAGAACTGTGTGTCCTTGGCCTGGTGTGGTAGTCAGGCTGCTTGCAAACATGCCGACCCCTTTACCCAATGTGTTTTCATCTGTTCCCCAGTAAACCGTGAACTTTTGCTGGATTTTTGGGATGATCAAGGTGGCGACTTCTTCTCCTTGCTCATATTCCTGGGAGGCTGCCGTATCTATCTTGGCGGGCTGAGCTTGCTGAGATTCATAATTCTGCATCTCCTGTTTCGTTAATGGTGTTATAGAAGCACGGCTTTCCTGCCAGCTGCCAAAATTCGTCAACACTGTGTATATGCCTGCAATCAATAGTACTATACCTGCGATTCTACTAGCCACGATTCACCCCATGCTAAGGAGGCCATTCTTATGCCTTTGATTTGGTTTTTCTAAGTGCGAGGATACCGCCTGCAGCAGCGAGTGCAGCACCGACGGCCATCATGGTAACATTATCAGTGGCTGTATCAGGCAATGCTTCTCCCTCTGTTTGAGTAGATTCGGAATCTGTGCCTGCTGGAGAATCAGCTGCAGCTCCTTCATCTTTTTCTTCTTCTCTAGATGCAACATATGCATCATATTCACCTTTGTTCGTTTCGCATGGCAACCCATCATTATCACGATCTAAGTCATGAGGGTCATTGTTAGCACTGTACCCATTCTCATACCAGAATGCCATCACTTCTTCCTTGCTGGAAAAGTCTCCACAATTTCGATCATCCTCTGCAAATACATAAGCGCTTTGACCAGCCAACAAGAAACCTACTGCCATCATGCCTGCAAACAACTTCTTCATGTACATCAGCTCCATTCTGTCGAAATTGGAAATTTTATTCCAGTCATATTATGAGATGAATTGCCATAGATTTTCAAACGATACACCTCTTGTTTTGAATATTCAGTTATTTTATCCTATTCAACAGTAGGTTTGAACCAATCGGAAATTATGTCGAAAGTTGGACAAGTTTCTTGTCTTGTTTTTGTCGGGTTTTCCGATGGTGTGTATGGCAGGATGAATCTTTATTGATAGCCAGCCATCTCACAGCTTCTTTTTTTCTTTGTCCATAATAGGGTATACTATTTTTTAATATTCTAATATAACAATTAGTGAATTAAGGATGGGAAAAGATGAAGCAGTTGATCATATCGAAAACCATGATATTTATCTTTGTGCTCTTGTTTGTGACAGGCTTTGAGACTGTCTTTGGACAGGAGAATGTGCTGATTGGGGTTACGACAGTAGTAGCTATGCTTATGTATTTACAGAGGGACTTTACTGTGTCTCCGTGGAAGAGTTTATTGCTGCTTTTGGCGTTTAATTTATCCCAGGGGGTTTTCAGTCAGCTGGCTGTCATGAACCCATGGATAGGGCTGCCGATTAACTTCTTCGCAATGTTTATGGTTGGATACTTTTTTACTTCGAACATTAAAGGACCTATCCATATTGCGGTCGGGCTGCAATATTTGTTTCTGCTGACCAATCCGGTACCGCTGGAGGATTTCCCATTAAGGCTTTCTTCCTTGGCTGCTGGAGCCATCTTTATCATGCTGGTGCAATGGTTGTTTAACAGGAGGAAATTATCTAAACGGGGTAATCGCTATTTTCTGCAGGTTTGTGATCATTTACAGGAAAAGATCTACCGGATTCGTGACCACCAGTCAGATCAAGAGCTGGATGCCGCTATTCAATCAGACATCAATGAGTTCAGGAAGGTGATTTATTTCCGAAGAATCAAGGGTTATTATCTGACTCATGAGGGCAGAGTTCGATTGAAGATTTCTGTCTGTCTTGAAAAGCTGCATTTGATGTTAAGTCGTGCGGATGTTCATGACTGCCCAGACGAAGTCTTAAAGGCATTGGAGCTTGAATTGGGGCAGATGAAGGATTATATGAAGCATGGGACAGGCTTGTCTGATGATTCATTGAATCGCTTAAATAAAGCCCTTGAGGACTATGGCACTGCCTACATAGTGGAAATCATCAGTACATTAACGCTATTGCGTGAACTACTGGTGTACCTCCATACGAGTAAGCCTTCTGAGCTGAACAAGGTAGAAAAGGTGATTGGAATTCCAGAGGGACATCGGAACGGTTATCAATTAATTAAGGATATTAATCGAGATTCAGCTAGATTTACATACGCGTTGCGTTTGGGAATGACCATCACAGCAGCTGCTTTTATGGTTGATTATTTCAATATTCATGAAGGACGCTGGATAATATTCACGATTTTTTCTGTTACGCAGCCTTATTATGAGGCGGCAAAATATCGCTTTAAGGAACGATTGATTGGAACTTTTATGGGGGCAGCAATCTTTATTGTGGCATTCAATATTTTTCAGGATACGACCATGCGAACGTTCTTGGTTATGCTGGCCGGCTATTTGAATAGCTATGCGGTAGAATACCGAAATGTCGTTTTGACGGTTACCATCTCTGCTCTTGGATCGGCTGCACTCACATCAGGAGATCCAACTGTTCTGACAATGAGGAGAATTGTCCTTGTACTCATTGGAATAGGGATTGGCATGCTTGCCAATCGTTTTATCCTGCCGCATGGGATTGAGAAGGGGACAAGAGACTTAATGGAGGATTATAAAAAGGTTTCTCAGGAATTGCTGCGCGAGGTTTATATTTATTTAAACGAAAGAAATAATGCCCACACAATCAATCATTTGTTTGCTGCTTCAACCTTAATGGAGGAAAGAATCCGTTCGAATAATCAAATGCTTAAGGTTAGTGAAATGGATGGATTTCTTGCTGCTCAACGCCGTTTGAATCATGCAATCTATGAAGTGTTCTTACGAATGCAGAAGGAGGATGTGGATGTCCAGCTGTTTGGGGAAATATTTGAAGAACTCGATACGATTTTTCGTTCAGAGGAGGAAGGGATAAATGAGCAGGTAAGCCGTTTATATGAACGGCTTTACCTTTCCAAATCCCTTGAGGAATACGTATTGTTAAAGGATGCTTTGCGAATTTATAAAGGGTTTAGAAGACAGGCTTGTTTCGAATAATGACAAAGGGCTCTCATGTGTGATGAGGGCTCTTTTTGTATACATCAAACTTACTGATGGATTATTTTGACGGAAATAGACGATTATCTTCAGAAAGAAGGGTATAAGTTGTATATTCACATCTTTGGTGAAATTGCTTAACGCTTGGAAGGAGGATGATGATTTTGGATATTATTCTTTACGTGGCAATCTTCCTCCTCGTTTATTTCTTTTTGACAAGAAAAGGAAGAGGGCGAGAACGGGGAAGGCTCTTTGGTATTTTAGCAGCAGTATTGATTACGATGCTGATTATCGTGATTTTGTTTATTATACGCGGGATGATTCCGTAAAGGGGTTGAAGGATTGCAGGCATAATTGTCTGTGATCCTTTTTTATTTAATGGGATTGAACGCAAGTATTTGGCGGGGAGTTTGCAGATGTTTTTCCTAACTGAAAAAGGACTATCAATACTTAGTAGGGAATATATAAAGGAAATCATCATGGATATGTGCGAATAACGAATGGCAGGGGGGAGTCTATTGAAGAAGAACTGGTTTGTTTTAATTGGGTTGCTGTTGTTAGCAGGTGTGATTTCTGGGTGTAATGTGTCAGAGGCAAGCGGGAGGACGACTGTTAAGCTTAATGAGAATTCGGAGTATGTAAAGACATTCAAGGATTTACACCTTGGAGAGGTACTTGATTTTGATCTCACATGGGCCGACGCGGATGAGACTGAGGTGACCATCTGGACGGAGCAATATAAGGATGGGAAGATGGGTACAGAGCAAGCAGGGGGCATTTCTTTTAGGGAAAGTCCTGAGAAGAGCGAAAAGGGCCATCTAGGTATGGGGATTGTCCATTATGATGAAAAAAAAGCGATAGTTGTAGTCTACGGACCTGGGGTATCAGGAAAGTCGGAAGAGATAGAACTTGATTACTCAGGCTCTGCATACGGATGGGAAAAAGCTGTCGATGCTGAAAAGATTGAATTGGAATTAGGTAAAACGTATATACTGGGAGCTTATCGGATTTCTAAAGACTCTCATATTCAAAGCTATAATCTAAAAGATAAGAATGAAGTAGAGAAGATGATCAAGGAAGATCGAACAGGATTTTTGCTGAAGGTGAAGACAGAGAAAAAGTAAGTTTGAGAGAGGGCCTATCTACTGGATGGGCTCTTTTTATTGATTCACGATTGGCGTTACTCGGCTGAATAGGAGTGTTATTAAGTTCTTCATGAGTATTGCTAAATGAATGGAAGAAAGAGACAATCAAACTAGTGGTTAGTCTGCTATAGACTTTTCATGATTTGACGGCGATTTTAATATTCTTTGGTTATTGTGAGGTACTATATGGTAAGAAAGATGGATCAATCTAAATTTCAAGTGGATTATCTGCAAAGTTATGTTAGCTCTCCAGAAAGACAGCGAACGCTCTATCGAAAGACGCTGATCATTGTTGTCTTTTCTCAAATATTCGGTGGCGCTGGATTGGCGGCTGGCATTACGGTTGGAGCCCTTTTAGCGCAGGATATGTTAGGGACTGACAGCTTTACGGGGTTGCCGACTGCGTTGTTTACGCTTGGTTCAGCTTTGGCGGCTTTTCTAGTCGGAAGGCTTTCAGAACGGTATGGAAGGCGTCTTGGGTTAGCCACCGGATTTGCAGCCGGCGGTCTAGGTGCCGCTGGCGTCATTATTGCGGCGATGATGGATAATATTTGGGTATTGTGTGTTTCCTTATTAATCTATGGTTTTGGTACAGCAACGAATTTGCAGGCTCGTTATGCTGGTACAGATTTAGCTGCGCCTAAACAGAGGGCAACGGCCGTGAGTATTGCGATGGTTTTCACGACATTTGGAGCGGTTGCCGGCCCTAATTTGGTCGAGGTGATGGGGGATATTGCCTCGTCCATCGGAGTGCCTGCTCTTGCGGGGCCCTTTATTCTGGCAGCGGCTGCCTATATGATGGCAGGGCTGGTATTATTCATTTTTCTTCGCCCAGATCCCTTTATTGTGGCAAGAGCGATTGAACGGAAAGAAAGGACAATATCCAGTCCTTTATCTGAACAGCAGCTACAGCCTTTATCTAATAAGAAAGGGATCATGATGGGGGCTGGGGTCATGGTGCTCACGCAAATTATTATGGTGGCTATCATGACGATGACACCGGTGCATATGCAGCATCATGGACATGATTTAAGTCAGGTCGGATTGGTCATTGGGATTCATGTAGGCGCCATGTATTTACCTTCTCTTGTGACAGGTGTTCTGGTTGATAAGGTTGGCCGGACAGTGATGGCAATCGCATCAGGTGTTACATTATTAGCAGCAGGTGTGACAGCTACTATGGCACCGGCAGGCTCAATGGCTGGTCTTATGATTGCGCTGGGTCTGCTTGGGTTAGGCTGGAATTTTGGCTTAATCAGCGGTACGGCATTGATTGTCGATTCAACCACACCTGAAGGCCGTGCAAGGACTCAGGGGACGGTGGATGTTTTGATTGCCTTAGCTGGGGCTTCTGGAGGAGTGCTTTCGGGAATGGTTATGGCAAGTTCCAGTTATGCTGTGCTTTCACTTGCGGGAGGCTTTTTTGCTTTACTGCTCATTCCGCTGATTGTTTGGTCACGCCTGAAACAATCATAATCGTTTTAGTTTTCATCAAGAAATTATTACTATATTCAAATGAAAGGGGCAGGCTTTTAGTCTGCTCTTTTCTTCTAAAAGCTTGAAGGAAGAAACTTGCAGGGATAGCCCTTTCTTATCGAACTTGAGTGTCAATTTAGATTTATCCGTCAATTTGTACTATAATGGATAAATGTATTTGTACCATTACTATAGAGGGAGAGGGATTTTTTGAAGAACCAAAACAAAACAGCAGGAGTTCCTGGGATTCCAAACACCGGGTTTTTTGGGCATCCTAAGGGGCTATTTACGTTATTCTTTACAGAGTTTTGGGAGCGATTTTCTTATTATGGCATGAGGGCCATTTTGGTTCTCTATTTATATGCAGAAGTGACAAAGGGCGGTTTAGGCTTTGATCAGGCGACCGCGATGTCTATTGTGGCGATTTATGGTTCACTTGTCTATTTGTCCGGTATTATTGGAGGATGGATTGCAGACCGATTGTTAGGGACAAGCCAAACGGTATTTTATGGCGGTATTTTGATTATGGTTGGTCATATTGTTTTATCCCTGCCATTCGGTGTGGAAGCCTTCTTTATCAGTATGATTTTCATCATTCTTGGTACAGGCTTGCTTAAACCGAATATTTCAAGCATTGTCGGTGAGCTGTATACAAAGAATGATCAGCGCCGCGATTCCGGCTTCAGTATTTTCTATATGGGCATTAACTTAGGTGCCTTCACGGCTCCGTTTGTGGTCGAGAAATTACGATATGAGTTTGGTAGTTTCCATGCTGGATTCTCTGCAGCGGCTGTAGGGATGTTTGTCGGGCTTATCGTCTATGTCATTACAAAGAAAAAAAATCTCGGTCATCTTGGGGATGAGGTTCCAAACCCGCTTGCAGGGGATGAGAAGAAGAAATATGCGATTTCTATCATTGCTGGCGTGATAATAGCTGGGGTTGTTCTTTATGCGTTGGCGGCTGTTAATTGGCTGACGATTGACCGATTTATTTTACTCGTGACCATTACAGCCGTGATTATACCGGTAGTTTATTTTATCACGATGTACAGAAGCCCGAAAACGACTGGGGATGAACGCTCTCGGTTGCTTGCGTATATTCCATTATTCCTGTCTTCCGTTCTATTCTGGGCGATTTACGAACAAGGGGCTAACCTTCTAAATATTTATGCTTTAGAGAGAACGAATTTAACCTTGCTTGGACAGAAAATTCCACCAGGTGTCCTGCAAGCGATGCCGGCCATGTTCGTCATCATTTTCGCACCAGTTGCCGCATGGCTGTGGTTAAGGCTTGGCAGCAGGCAGCCATCCACACCGCAGAAATTTGCGGTTGGGTTATTGTTAGCGGGATTCTCCTTTATCGTGATGCTGATTCCAGGATACTTAAGCGGAACGGATTCACTTGTAAGTCCTTATTGGCTGATTTTAAGCTATTTGGTCGTTACATTAGGGGAGCTTTGCCTGTCACCGGTTGGATTGTCTGCAACAACAAAGCTCGCACCGGCTGCCTTTTCCGCCCAAACGATGAGTCTTTGGTTCTTATCTAATGCGGTAGCACAGGCCTTGAACTCGCAGATCGTCAAATTGTATACGGCAGAAACGGAAATGCTTTACTTTGGCACAATCGGCGGTTTCGCCATATTGTGTGCATTCCTGATGTTTGTCATCTCTCCGATGATTCAACGGAAGATGAAAGGTATTCGATAAGAGGTTTTATGTGGTCCCGGCTTTGCCGGGGCTTTTTTATGTAGAGAAATACGTTAAAAACATCGTCAGTGCCGTCCTTTAAGTCAAGTCCTCAATTTTGTGTAAATTACTAAAACAACTGTTTTCCGCTAACTTAGTTTGATTGGTTTGTTGTTTCCCCCTACATTTTTTTGAGCGAAACTTCCATGGTTCCCTAGCTCACAATCAGTGAAGGTTGTCAAAGATGTCCTTTCCTTTGACTACCTTCACTGATTGTGAAATCATCATGGATGGAAGTTTAAAATAGACCTATTTACCAAGAGATTTTTTCTTGTCATAGCTAGATTCTTGATAATGCATCAAAACAGCTCCCACTAACCGAAACGCAGATTGGGTGTTTGGAAAAATCCGTATGACCTTTTCTCTTCTGCGGACTTCCTGATTTAGTCGTTCCAGTGAGTTTGTACTGCGGATATGAGGATGCATCTTCGCGGGATGACTCATGTATTGGATGGTATCTTCATATCCATCATCAAGTATTTCCAGGGCCTTTTCATACTTAGGTTCGTCACTAAATTGCTTCATTAATTCCTCCTTGAAACGCCGGCTATCCTCTATTTTTACAGCTCCGAATACTCGCTTGATCATGCTCCGTATTTCTTCCGAATTCTTTTTGGGAAGCTTCTCGATTATGTTGCGCTTAAAATGGACATTACATCTTTGCCAGCTAGTCCCAATGAACTCACGCTGGATGGCCTTCTGTAAACCCTGATGTGCATCGGAAATCACGAGTTTTGGGGATTGGAGACCACGAGATTTAAGCTGTTGGAAAAATCTCGACCAACTTTCGAAGCTTTCCACATGATCTATGCTCAAGCCGAGGATTTCCCTTTTGTTTTTCTCCGTTATAGCTGTCGCTATATAGACAGCTTTTGATACAACCCGATGGTTTTCCCGCACTTTAATGTACATGGCATCCACGAAAAGATAAGGATAAGTATCCATATTTAATGGTCTATTTGCCCACTCGTTCACAACGGGATCCAACTTTTGAGTAAGAGAAGAAACAAATGATTTAGAGACACTTTCACCGCAAAGCTTTTCGATGATATGTGTTACCTTACGGGTAGAGACTCCATTGATCACCATTTCCAGCATGGATAAGATGAAGGCTTGGTCACAACGAGCATATTTCTCGAAGACCGTAGGGGAGAAGTCACCACTTCGAGTTCTGGGAACCCTCAACTCAAGCTTGCCGATACTCATCGTCAACTCACGATCATAGTAGCCGTTTCGAAAATCACGTCGCTGGTTGGTGCGCTCATAAGCCGAGGCTTGGATGAACTCATCTCTCTCTTTCTCCATGTACTCGTTTAAGACCAATACAACCGCCGATTTAATGACAGTATCTAGATTAGAATTAATAACGGATTCTTTTAAAATGTCCATATCAAGGTTAAACTGTAACTGAGTCATTTATATTCCTCTTTTCCACTAATTTTTCGTAGCTGAAAACAGTGTTGCCAAGAGTGAATAAAATGACTCTCTTTTTTTACACAATTATATGGACTTAATCGTCCTTTATGATGGGAATCATCCAAAAAACATTGTTTATGGGCGAACAGGCCGTAGTATGGGTGAAAAAATGAATGTATGGGCGGAAATTAAAAGAGATGAGCGAATTTTTAGTATTGATGACGTGTCTATAGTCATTTCAGGACAGGTTACTATATTAGTAGAATATACCTGTGCAGGTGTATAATAGATATGTAGGGAAAAGTGATAGACATATTTTGATGAAGATATCGAAGGGAGATGCTTTATATGAATCAAGTAGTTGTCATTACGGGTGCAGCAACAGGTTTGGGAAGAGCTACTGCATTAAAACTGGCCAAGGAAGGCTATCGTTTAGTGTTAGTGGATTTCAATGAGGATGCTGGGACACAAACGACAAAGGATGCGAAGGATTTAGGAGCTGAAGCAATCTTTGTTCGTGCGGATGTATCAAATGAAGATGATGTGAAGAAGTATGTGGAAGAAGCAAAAACGGCATTTGGAACAATTGATGTGTTTTTAAATAATGCGGGAATCATGGTTCCTTTCCGTTTATTACATGAATACGGCGCAGAAGAGTATGACCGTATCATGAACATCAATGTAAAGGGAGCTTTCTTAGGCATAAAATATGTGATTCCTGTAATGCTCGAAAATGGGGGAGGTACTATCGTGAATACTGTTTCCTCCAATTCCTTTAAACCAACGGCCTACAATGGCGTTTATTCAGCTTCTAAGCATGCTCTAGCTGGGTTGACCAAATCTATTGGGCAGGATTATCAGGGAGTGGGCATCTATGCTGTAGGGGTTGCCCCAAATAATATGAAAACGACGATTTCGAAGAATGCCAGCGTTACGATGAATCAGGAAATCGGGGCAGCGATTCAGGCTACTACACCTCCGAATATTGCGGCAACAGCTGAAGAAGTAGCAGAGGCCGTGATTTTCGCTATGAAGAATGGGAAATTACTCACAGGTTCAATCATTAACTGTGCAGGCGGTCAAATACTACAATAATAAAGATTCATAATCGACCAAAGGGATGAGAATAAATGATGAACTATCAAAACATTACGATTGCAGGAAGCGGCGTATTAGGAAGTCAAATTGCTTATCAGACAGCTTTCAAAGGATTTAATGTAACCGTTTACGATATTAATGACAATGCCTTAAACGAAGCGAAGGAACGCCTGACTAAACTAAAATCCCGCTATCAGGATGATTTAGGAGCGGCTCAGGAGGAAGTGGACGCAGCTTACGGACGCATTGCCTATTCAGCTGATTTGAAAGAGTCGGTTGCCAATGCGGACTTAGTGATTGAAGCCATTCCGGAGCTTGCACAAATTAAAACAGAATTTTATCAAAAATTAGGGGAGGCAGCTCCTGAGAAGACAATCTTTGCGACCAATTCATCAACCATGCTGCCAAGTCAATTTGCTGAGGCAACTGGACGTCCAGAGAAATTCCTGGCTCTTCATTTCGCAAATGAAATCTGGAAGAATAATACGGCAGAGGTTATGAAGCATCCAGGTACAGAGATGGGTGTGTTTGAGGATGTAATGGAATTTGCCCAAGCGATTGGCATGGTCGCTCTTCCGCTGCATAAGGAGCAGCCAGGCTATATCTTGAACTCCTTGCTAGTGCCGTTGCTTGATGCCGCACAAATGCTTTTGGCAAGAGGGATATCTGATGTGGAGACAATCGATAAGACATGGATGATTGCGACTGGAGCACCAAAAGGACCTTTTGCCATTCTGGATGTAGTCGGTATTACGACCGCCTATAATATCGTGGCTCAAAAAGCGGCAGTAACCGGCAGCGAGGAGCATAAAAAGCTTGCTGCGATGCTGAAGGAAGAATATATTGATAAAGGTAAGCTTGGAACAGCGACGGGTGAAGGGTTCTATAAGTATCCTAACCCAAGCTTTATGGATCCAGATTTTCTAAAAGCCTAACCATTCTTAAAGGATAGAAAGAGGAGAAGCAAAAGCTGCTTTCTCCTCTTTTCTATGCAAGGGCCGCTCTGCCGGCTTCCTTTCTTCTATGATACAAAATCACTGTAATCAGAATGATGCCTGCGGCAATCCAGATGGCTGTATACCCAAGGATGTCACTGAAGAATGTTCCAACTAAGGTGCCGCTGATAAAGGACAGAATAATAGCGGTAAAGCCTTTGAATTTCCGCATTGATTCCTCATCATGACTGACGAATGCCCCATAGGATGCTTGGGCGGCTGTTCGCAGATTTCCGGTTGTGATGGTGGAGTTATAGCTCCAATCGCCAAGTTTATTGAATGTGGCAATCTGAAGAGAAGAAACGAAGGCAATGGCCATGGTGATGATCATATTCGGTATGCTTGCCGGGAGGAAACCGACAATGAATAAGATAAGGAATTCGAGAGTAAGCACAGCTCTGTGACGAGGCTTGAGCTTATCCTTAATAAGCTCTGCTACAAGTACACCGGCAACAAAGGCAAGGAATGGAGGGACATTCTGGATGGCACCGCTGTATTCCTGGCTTGCCGCCCTCACGGCAAAAAGAACGGTGTTTCCTGTTTGGGCTGTGGCGAAGACACCGTCTCTCGTGATATAGGTGTATGCATCTAAATATCCTCCGACGAAGGCGAGGAGCATACCCATAATCAAGGAATTCGAGGAGAGTCTCAGACGGAAAAGAAAAGATTGATGCATAGTGGCAACTCCTTTTTACATGAATGGGCATTTTTCGTATGATGTCATTCTTTACCGAAATCGAGGAAATATGCGTATTGTTTCCAAATGAAGAAGAGGAGCTGTGATTATTATGTTTATATATCTTGATTTCAAGGTACTCAGTAATGATATAGTAAAGAGGAATCCAGACAGAACAGACGGGAGTGGTTTACTTGCAAACAATAGGATGGATAGGAACTGGCCAAATGGGTGAATTGATGGCTATGAATCTACTTAAAGCAGGATATAGCATACATGTTTATAATCGAACGGTGGAGAAAACGGCTTCTTTAGTTAAAGAAGGAGCAATTAGAGAATCATCGGCAAAGGAATTGGTCGAACGATGTGATGTGAGCTTTATTATGCTCTCTGACGCAAGCGCGGTGAAGGACGTGCTGACGAAGGAGGATGGAGTTCTTGCAGGGTTATTGCCTGGAAAGGTGATTGTTGATATGAGTACAATCTCCCCTGAGGATTCTCGTTCATTTGCTCAGCTTGTTACTGAGAGGGGAGGCATTTACCTGGATGCACCAGTCTCTGGTTCCGTCGGTCCAGCTAAGGAGGGTCAATTGGTCATTCTTGTCGGAGGAGCAGAGTCGGCAAAAGAAGCATGCCAGCCGTACTTTGATGTACTGGGCAAAGAGACTATTTATTTTGGTAAGAATGGAAAGGGCAGTGCCGCGAAGCTTTCAATCAATCTCTTGCTTGCGATTGTCGGTCAAGGGGTTGGAGAGACTTTATTATTAGCTGAGAAGGCAGGTCTTGAGAGAGGAAAAGTGCTGGAGATGATTTCTCAATCAGCTATGGCCACACCTTTATTTGCCGGCAAGAGAGAGATGTATGAGAAGGAAGAATTCCCTGCCGCCTTTATGCTGAAATTAATGGCGAAGGACTTAGGACTGATTAATGAGCAGGCACATCGCTTAGATGTTAGCTTGCCGCTTGCTGAAGCAGCAAAGGATACCTATATGTCCGCGCGTGACAGCGGAGAAGGTGATTCCGATATGGCAGCGGTTTTCGTCGAATTAAAAAGGAAAAATAATAGATAGAAAGCAATGAGAATACAGGGGAGCGGACTAAATAAAAGCTTGGTACATAGATAAGCCTGGAAGCATAGATTATCTAGTCTATGGAGATGTGGAAGATATCACACCAGGGAAAGGGGAATTACTAGTAAAGGTTGCCGCAGCAGGCCTTAATCCAGTGGATTATAAGATGATTGAATCGGGCAGCTCAAAAGCTGGACACGTTGGTCAAAGAGGTTCTGCTGTGTGAACAGCTTCCGGCAGGCTTGAGAAGGCTTAAGGAACGTCATGTTCATAGGAAACTCATTGTAAAAATGTAATGGCGGCGGCCATGCTCAGAGATTCGGCTTGAGCATGGTCGTTTTTTGTCGGAGGGAATAATGGTATGATGGCACCGTAGACAGATCATACACTCCTCTTAAGACCACACAGCAAATTCTACATTTTTTTAACACCCTATTAAACAAGTAAAATCGTGTACTAAATTGAAGGAGGAAGGGATGCATGCGGACAGAACGGAAACGGATTTCCGTAAAAGCATTACTAGAGATTCTTATTGTTTCAACAAGGCTTGGTTTCACCTCATTTGGCGGGCCGATTGCCCATCTTGGCTATTTCCATGAGGAATATGTGAAAAGGCGTAAATGGCTTGATGAGAAGGGATATGCGGAGCTTGTTGCATTATGTCAATTTCTCCCTGGGCCTGCAAGCAGTCAGGTTGGCATTGGAATAGGTATTGTCAGAGGAGGTTTATTAGGGGGGATAACCTCTTTCATTGGATTTACACTCCCCTCTGTCATTGCACTGATTCTGTTTGCCCTATTGCTGGAAGGGATGGATATCGGCGAAGCAGGCTGGATACATGGCTTGAAGCTAGTCGCTGTAGCTGTTGTCGCCCATGCAATTTTAGGGATGGCGGAGAAGCTTACACCTGATTTGAAAAGGAAAGCAATCGCGCTCATTGCCTTAATCATCACACTGGTTTGGGAGATGACGTTTACACAGGTGGCTGTCATTGCGTTAGGTGCATTAGCTGGATATATGCTGTTTAAGCAGGAGAAAGAAGAGGATGAGGCTCCATTTGAAATTCCTTTATCTCGAAAGGTTGCTGCAGCGTGTTTAATCCTATTCTTTGGCTTGCTCCTCCTGCTTCCTGTGCTTAGTGAGGCGTTCTCTATTAAATGGCTTGCTGTGTTTGATAGTTTTTATCGTTCGGGAGCGCTTGTTTTCGGCGGAGGGCATGTCGTCCTGCCGCTGCTTGAACAAGAGGTCGTCCCATCTGGCTGGGTCAGTGAGGAGTCTTTCTTGGCAGGGTATGGAGCGGCTCAGGCTGTACCTGGACCTTTATTCACCTTTGCCGCTTATTTGGGAGCGGTCATGAATGGCTGGGCAGGCGGGCTTCTGGCCACAGCAGCCATATTTTTACCGGCTTTCCTGCTGATTGTAGGGACTCTTCCTTTTTGGGCGGTTATTCGGCAGAATCCAGCTATGAAGGGAGCATTTATGGGAGTGAATGCTGCCGTGGTTGGTATCTTGATTGCGGCCTTTTATCAGCCAATCTGGACGAGCACGATCAAAGATGCGGCGGACTTTGCTGCAGCTGCTGTTCTATTTAGCATGCTGGCCTATTGGAAGCTGCCTCCTTGGAGCGTAGTTGTTGCTGGAGCCTTGCTCGGCATTGGATTAGAATTTTGGAATTAGAAAGAGTAAGAGAATATGATATGAGCAAAGGGCACCTGCAAATCGCAGGTGCCCTTGTTATATGAAAGCTTATGCTTCAAGCTTAAGCTGGCCGTCTGTAATCTTGTAAACCTTATCACAGTAGTCAATCAGGCGGGTATCATGTGTGACGACAATCGTTGTTTTTTTATTTTTCTTTGTCGCATCCTTCAGCATATCCATTACCTCAAACGCACGATCAGAATCGAGAGAGGCGGTCGGTTCATCAGCGAGAATAATGCTTGGGTCTGTATAGAGTGCCTTCGCAATGGCAACACGCTGGCGCTGACCTCCAGATAAGTCTGATGGGAAGCTATTTAATAGCTCGCCAATGCCGAGAGATTCATACATTTGCTCCAGCTGATTCTCTCTAAGATTATCCTTTTTGACCTTATCTAACAGCTTCATTTGCTGTTGAACGGTCAGGAAAGGAACAAGGTTAGATGATTGAAGGACAAAGCCAATCTCTTTCAGTCGAATGGAGGCGCGTTTCTTCTCTTTTAAATCGATTAAGTTATGACCGTTTATAAGCACATCGCCGTTGCTTGGAGTTTGAAGTCCTCCGGCAATAGTGAGAAAGGTGCTTTTGCCTGAACCGGAAGGGCCGATTACGGCAATTAGCTCGCCGGCCTCAGCTTTAAAGTTTGTCGGCTTCAATGCCTCAATTTCAGATTTGCCTGATTTGAATACCTTGTTTACATCCTTTAATTCTAGTAATGCCATTCTCATTAACCTCCTATTGCTTTCAATGGGTCGATTTTAACGATGGTTTGCACAGAGAATAGGGCTCCAAGGACAGATACGACAATCAAGATAGCCGCATAAAGAGCCATATCCATATAATTAAAGGCTACCGGTACAGCGGCTGGCAGGAAGAAACCAGTTAGAATGGTTAAGCCGAAACCGATAATAACCCCGAATAGGGCAAGCAGGAAGGTTTGCGCGATGACAGAGTTGGATAAATACCGATTGGATATACCCTGTGCCTTCATGACGCCGAAAATACTAATCTTCTGAATCGTTAAAACATAAAGGAAGATAGCAAGAATAACCGCTGAAACGATGAACAGAAAGTAAATCATTAAGGTGAGTGTTAAGTTCTGTTCCGTGTATCCAGGCATATTTTCAATGAATGATTGTGTTGATATAAGCTGCAAGGAATCATCAACCGTAATCTCATCAAGATTATCTGCACGGACTACATAAGCATTGATCAAGTCCTCGCTAGCTTCAGCTGCTTCTCCGTAACGAACCTTCTGATATGTCTCCATCGTTCCGTAGAGAACGGGTGCTGCATTGAATTTTGCATCCTCTGTAAACCCAACAATCGTTAACGTTTCATCAATGGAAGAGAGCTCAAGTTCATCTCCGACCTCAAATCCTTCGTCCTTTAGAGAATCATCTGCGATGACTTCGCCGGTTTTGTTGAAGCTTTCTCCTTCTATAACATCAGGCATAATGAATTCATCTTCCTTAATGCCGAATATGGCCACGTTCGCCTTATTGTCACCTGAAGTAGCGATGGAGTTGAATTGTCCTAAGACAGCTGTCTCAGAAGCGCCATTTCCGTCATATTCATCCTGCTTAAAGCTGGATTGCGGGAGGTTAATATCTGATTCATCTGTCAGAATGACCCCTTCTGCCTCCCATTTGTCAACGGCCTCCTTGTTTAGATTCTCGAGTCCATTAGCAAGGCCGGATAAGAAGAAGACCAAGTACGAGACAAGTGTTAGTACACCGATAATTAGAGCAAATCTGAGCTTGTTGTTTTTCATTTCATTCCAAGCCAGAAACATATGTCCACATCCCTTTTAATGTTTTTATATAAGTAATATATAGATAATGTATAATTTATTTCCCCTTTTAGCAAATAATTCAATCCTAATTTTCGAAAAAAAATAACCCTGGCAATTAGGAGGGCACTGAAAAAGTCCTTAAATCTTACTAAAGCCCCTGTTCCTTCAATCTATGGAAGGAACAGGGGCTTTTTTGTCGAATTCTTACCTTATCACAAAAAAGTGGGTGTAACGATGATTCAACGTCAACTGTCTATGAACTTAAGTCCTTATTCGGCTCTTTACGATTTAATAGTTCCTAACGATAATATTCTTCGAAGAATCAATGAGCTTATTGATTTTTCCTTCGTATATGATGAACTGAAAGACCATTATTGTCATGACAATGGACGGAATGCCGTTCACCCCATCCGAATGTTTAAGTATCTATTGCTAAAAGCCATTTATGACTTATCAGATGTGGACATCGTGGAACGCTCACGGTACGATATGTCGTTCAAATATTTTTTAGACCTGTCTCCTGAGGATGATGTCATAGATCCTAGTTCTTTAACGAAATTCCGTAAGCTCCGTTTAAAAGATCTTAATCTTTTGGACTTGCTTATCAATAAAACGGTCGAAATCGCCATTGAAAAGGAAATCATTAAAAGCCATTCTATCATCGTTGATTCCACCCATTCCAAGGCTAGATATAACCAAAAGACGCCTAAAGAGCTGTTGGCAGAGAAATCAAAGCTGCTTCGAAAAGCCGTTTATCAAGTGGATGAACAGATAAAAAATCAACTGCCAGCCAAGTCCAAGACAGAGGTCTTAGAGGATGAGGTGAGCTATAGCCAAAAGCTTATCGAGGTGATTGAAAAGAATGAAGTCCTACAAGAGTATCCTAAAGTCAAGGAAAAAATAAATGTACTGAAGGAAACCATTGAGGATATAAATGACCAGCTCCAATTATCCAAGGATCCAGACGCACGAGTTGGGCATAAATCAGCTGACTCTTCCTTTTTCGGTTACAAAACACATCTTGCCATGAGCGAAGAACGTATTATTACGGCCGCCGTTATTACAACTGGCGAAAAGAACGATGGAAAGCAATTGAAATCGCTGATTGAGAAGAGTCAAAAAGCCGGCATGGACATTCAAACCGTCATTGGTGATGCCGCCTATTCTGAAAAGGGAAATATCGAGTATGCGAATAAAAGTGAAATGATGCTTGTGGCTAAGTTAAATCCAGCGGTAACGCAAGGGACGCGTAAAAGCGAAGATGTTTTTGATTTTAATAAAGACGCTGGAATGTATGTCTGTAAAGCTGGTCATATGGCCATACGAAAGGCTCGGCAAGGAAAAAAAGGGGGCAGCAAAAATCAAGTTGATACCTATTATTTTGATGTGGAAAAATGTAAAGTCTGTCCTTTTAGAGACGGGTGCTATAAGGAAGGAGCCAAAACCAAGAGTTATTCCGTAAGCATCAAATCAAATGTACACACGGAACAGATACAATTCCAAGAAAGTGAGTATTTTAAAGAGAAATCGAAAGAA
>NZ_LFZV01000001.1:3324850-3347949 GCF_001183965.1 Bacillus sp. FJAT-27916 | reverse complement strand
TTGAACTGAACTAAAAGGGATGGAATATATCCCTTAAAAATAATAAAAGACGGCTCAAAAATTCATATTCTGAACTTGAGCCGTCTTTTTTATGTTTGTCGACTTAACTTATGAAAAAAACGAAGTTTTTCAGTGCCCTCGCAATTAGCGAGGGTTTTTAGGATATGGGAGTATGAGTGATTAGGTCTAGAATTTTCTCCCAGTTCCGGTCATCGGGTGCGATATCAAATCTAGATCCATGTCTTTTAGTTTCTTTAATGCCGAGACCGCCGACGAGGCATTTTACGGATGGATTAACCTCGCGGACTGTGTCTATATATTTCTCGACAAGTTCATGGTCTGTTTGACGGGAGGTAGAGATGGCAAGAATGCTGATATCCTTCTCCTTGACAAGTTCGGCAAGACCTTCAAGCGGGGTATCTGCCCCAATGTAGTACACAGGATAATGTTTTTCGCGCAGGAAAAGCGTAAAGAGAATCAAGCCAAGCTGATGCTGCTCTCCCTGTGGGCAGATGGCCATCACCCGCGGCAAGGAGGGAGATGTCTCAAACACACTGAAGAACCTGATGGAACGATGGAGAATGATGTTGCTGATCATATGCTCCTTTACGACATGGAGGTTTCCATTCTCCCATTCTGCTCCAACCTTATACATGAGCGGAACGATGATGGAGGAGAAGACGGTATGGTAATTGAATTGCGAGAAATACAGGTCCAGAAGGCGATTGCACTTATCGGCTTCCAGCTCGAGCACAGCTGCGTACAATTCATCGATTTGTTTCTTGAAGCGTTCGTTAGGCTCATCATCATTCGAATCTGGCAAGAGCTCCATCGTTGTCTCTTCAGCCTTCTTTGCCTTTAGCAGGTTGACAGCCTGGCTGATATTCAAGCCGTTCTCATGGATTTGTTTCTTGAGCCACTTCAAATCATTTAAGTTCTCTTCGGTGTACACCCTGTGCCCGGATTCCGTTCGTTCCGGGGTGATGGCTTGATAACGCGTTTCCCAAGAGCGGATGGTCACGGTCGGCATGTCTAATAATTTGGAAACAGCTTTAATATTGTACATCGTCGAACCCTCTTTTATAAAAGTTATAAAATAGTTATATATTAACAATATACCCAATTTGATAAAAAGACAAATATCTATTGTATAAAAAAATGCAAAAAAAGAGCATGCGAGAAGAACGCCCCTGCATGCTTACGATTTTTTGCGGGAAATATTCCAAACAGCCAGCGCAAAGAACAGCAGTGTAACCCCTAACAAGACAAGAATATGAGTGCTTGCTTGGAGGGTATGGTCTCCGAATGTCAGCACGACACCCAATTCTTCTTTAAAGGTTTCTCCGGCCTTTGCCGGCAAATCACCAAAGGCTGTCTGTAGCGGTGCGTCCATGAATACCTGCCGGAATAGAACGCCTGCATGGGTAACAGGGAATATCTTCACGACAAGCTGAACGGCATCAGGAAGATTCCCTATCGGGATATAGATTCCGGTAAGAAAGCCGATTAATGTGCCGATAACTGTGCTGCCTGTAGCAAAGGCGTTAATGCTTGTAAAGAAGCTGACAAGAAAGAAGACCATTGCGCTGGACGAAAGAACGGACAGCAGAATGAGTCCTAATACCTTCACAATGCTAAGCATGGGCAGCAGCTCCCCGCCATTGGCAACGATATAGATCTCGGCAAGGATGAAGGTAATCACGCACATGATGATTCCGACCATGAAGGAGCTAATAACATAGCCGCCCGCAATTTGATATCTCTTTAAAGGAGAGGCATAGAAATCCTTTGCGGTTCCTTTTGCCCGGTCTTCTACCATCGTACCAAATGCGCCCATTGTCGTCGTGACGGAGGTGACAGCGAGTAGTCCTCCCATAATCCAGCTGTCCATTAAGAAACGGGCATCCTTTATATCTTTCATATCACTTGCAATCGTATCCCCTAAGAAGAGGACGTATAGACCAATGATGATAAAGACGGCTAACAGGGAGAAGAAGACGGTGCTTTTATCCCGGAAGAACAATCTAAAGTTACGCTGGGCCAGGTTAAACATCAGCTCGTATCTCCTTTCCTGTAATGTTAATGAACACATCATCCATCGTACCGTGCTGCACCTCAAAGCGATTGATCAATGGCTCTGTAAGTTTAAGAATGGACAAGGCTTCCTTTGTACCAGAAAGCTTAATGGTAAGCAGCTCATTTTTTTCTGTATAAGAAATATCATGTTCATTAAGCAGACTAATCAGGCTTGAGCGGTCTGTCGGTTCAATTTTCAACGTATCAGAGCTATATGTATTACGCAGTTCAAATGGGGTGCCCTTTGCCACAATGCGTCCATTATCAATAATCATGATATAGTCGGCTGAAGCAGCCTCCTCCATATAATGGGTTGTCAGAAAGACAGTCAGCCCGCTTTCTTTTTGCAGACGTGCAATGGTTTCCCACACACTGCGCCTTGTCTGCGGGTCAAGCCCTGTCGTTGGCTCATCTAGAAAAAGAATCTTCGGTGTGTTGACAAGTGCGCGGGCAATATCTGCCCGGCGTCTTTGACCGCCGGATAATTTGCCGTACGGGCGGTCGATGAAATCCATGACATCAGCAGAAATGGCTGCTTTTTCTACGCGTTCCTTCAGCTCTTTCTTCGGAATTCTGTAAAATCTTGCTCGTGATAGTAAGTTCTCTCGGACGGTGAGAAGCGGGTCGAGCAGGCTCTCCTGGAAAACAACCCCGATTGACTCACGAATGTTCTGATCCTCTGTGCCCAGGCGGCAGCCGTTAATAACGGCCTCTCCTGAATCAGGCTTCAGAAGAGTGCAAATCATATCGATGGTCGTACTCTTGCCGGCTCCGTTCGGTCCAAGGAAAGCGAACAGTTTTCCGCTCTCTATATAAAAATCAATGCCCTTAACCGCCTGAAGGTCTCCAAAAGTTTTCGTGAGGCCTTGCACTTCTATAATTTTATCCATACAGACACCTCGATTCCTTTTAGAATAAAAGACTAGTAGTTGGAATTCTCCGAAAATACATATTTATAGTTAATTATATACCGAACAGGCCTTTCATAACTTCCCGAGAAAAAGAATTTAAAGAAAATGTCTTGGCTTAATTGGCAAAAATTAATTTTATGCGGGAATTAAAACAGATATGGACGAAATTTACAAATTAAGGTAAACTGAATGCAGAATCGAAATACAAATAAAGAGCGCACCAGTTTTTCTTGGGTCTCTGTTATATTGCGTTGTTGATATCGGCTGTATTTATGTACAAGGACAGCTCGAAAGCCTAAATGTAAGCTTTCGGTCTTTCTTGCTCGGTCAGGTCTTGAAAGAGGGTACTTACTCTTCATATCAATAACGGTATAACAGGACCCTTTTTTATTTCCAAAAGGGGGAGGAAGTAGCGTGAAAAGAAAAAAGGCGTCAGGTATTATTCTGTCTTTATCATTGGCAATGGGAGTCTTGGCTGGATGCGGAGGAGAGGAAGCAGGAGGAACAGGTGAGGGAACAATCAAAATAGGAGCCAATCTTGAGATGTCAGGAGGAGCTGCCTCCTATGGTCAGTCCATCATGGAAGGGATGGAGCTGGCGATTGAGGAAATCAATAAGGATGGCATTAATGGCAAAAAGCTTGAGATTGAGAAATATGACAATAAATCAGATGCTGCCGAAGCCACAACCGGTGCTTTGAAGCTTGTGACACAGGAAAAGGTAGATGTTATCGTCGGAGCGGCAACAAGCACGAATACGCTGGCACAGGTCGATATCGCCAATGATCAAAAGGTCCCCCTTATTACCCCGACCGGAACAAATGAAACGATTACGGTCAAGGATGGGAAAGTAAATGATTATGTGTTCCGGACATGCTTTATCGATCCTTTCCAAGGAACCGTTGCAGCAAACTTTGCCAAGGAGCAGTTTAAGGCCGAGACCGCTGCCGTTTATATTGATAGCTCCAGCGATTATTCGAAAGGGCTCGCCGCTGCATTTAAGGAGGCCTTTACAGCCGGCGGAGGAAAGATTGTTGCAGAGGAGGCCTTTGTTCAAAAGGATACAGATTTTCAATCGACTTTAACGCGTATCAAGAAGGCTAATCCTGATTTTGTGTTTGTTCCGGCTTTTTATGAAGAGGTTGGGTTGATTTTAAAGCAGGGGCGTGAAATTGGTCTTGATGTGCCATTCATGGGAGGAGACGGCTGGGATTCTCCAAAGCTGCTGGAAATAGCCGGTGAAAAATCACTAGAGAATACATTTATCACAAACCACTACTCTGCAGGAGACCCCGCTAAGAATATTCAAGAATTCGTCAGCGCCTTTAAAAAGAAATACAAGGATAAATCCCCAGATGCCTTTGCAGCCCTTGGTTATGATACGGCTTATTTTATCGCAGATGCGGTAAAAAGAGCGGGCGATGACCCTGCCCCTGAAAAGATTAAAGAAGCGCTTGCTGAAACAGATGGACTTGACCTTGTCTCTGGCAAACTGACCATTGATAAAAACCATAATCCAATTAAGGCTGCTGCCATCTTGAAATATGAAAATGGAAAGCAGGTCTTTGAAACCAATATTGAACCATAATAGACCGGTAGGGGACTGATTCATCAGTCTCCTGCTCTTAATTGTTATTCTAATAACCAGGGGGTCACATATGGAATTTATCCAGCAGCTTGTGAACGGAATATCGCTCGGAAGCATTTACGCACTGATCGCACTCGGCTATACAATGGTTTATGGAATTGTTAAATTGATTAATTTTGCCCATGGCGATGTTTTTATGGTAGGAGCCTTCATCGGATTCTATGCCATTACAATTCTTGAGCTTTCCTTCCTTCCGGCGCTTTTATTATCCATGACAGCATGCGCTATATTAGGCGTATTGATTGAACGGATTGCCTATAAGCCGCTTCGGAATGCGACCAGAATCGCAGCCCTGATAACGGCAATCGGTGTCTCTCTCTTTATTGAGTATGGAATGATCTACATTAGGGGCGCTCAGATTGAGGCGTATCCTAATGATGTATTGCCATCTTCCAATATTGATATTCTCGGAGTTACGGTTAAAAGCCAATCCATCCTTATCCTTGCCGTGGCAATCTGCCTAATGGTCTTGCTGCAAGTTATCGTTCACCGCACGAAGATTGGAAGAGCTATGCGGGCAGTATCCTTTGATGCAGATGCAGCCAAATTAATGGGCATCAGCGTTAATAATACAATATCGGCTACGTTTGCAATCGGATCAGCGTTAGCCGGAGCTGCGGGTGTAATCTTTGGTGTTTATTATACGAGAATTGAACCGTTAATGGGTATTCTTCCAGGGCTGAAGGCATTTGTCGCCGCAGTGTTTGGAGGCATTGGCATCATTCCGGGAGCAATGGTTGGAGGTCTGCTGCTCGGTATGATTGAAGCGCTTGTCAGTGCCGCAGGCTTCTCACTATGGAGAGATGCCGCAGCCTTTGTCGTGCTCATCCTGATTCTTCTATTCATGCCTCAAGGCTTGTTCGGCAAAAACAAGAAAGAAAAAGTATAGGAGATGGGGGCAATGGGGATTTTCAAAAGAATAAACGGCTTTTTTGGAACCATGATTCTTGCGCTTATATTCTTTCTGGTCATGCAATCAATCATCTCTGCCGGTATCATAGACAGCTTTTATACCAATATGGTTATTACGATAGGCATTAATATCATCGTAGCGGTCAGTCTTCATTTAATATTGGGCATAACCGGTCAGTTCTCTATTGGACAAGCAGGTTTCCTGGCTGTCGGGGCATTTATCTCAGCCATTATGACCATGAAAATGGGACTTCCGTTCCTAGCGTCCATCTTAATTGGCGGTCTGATGGCAGCAGCCGTTGGTATGCTGATTGGAATTCCAAGCCTTAGATTGAAGGGGGATTACCTCGCTATTGCGACGCTTGGATTTGGAGAGATTGTGCGCATTATTTTCTTGAATATGGATTATGTTGGAGGGGCCTCTGGTATGATGGTCACCCATAAAACGACCTGGGGATGGATTTTCCTCTGGATGATGATCACGATTCTTGTGGTGAGGAACTTTACTAATTCCACACATGGACGGGCCTGCATTTCAATCCGTGAGGATGAAACAGCCTCTGATGCAATGGGCATTAATACGACCTATTATAAAGTGGCAGCCTTTGTTATCGGTGCTTTCTTTACCGGGATTGCAGGTGCCTTGTATTCTCATAATTTTTATTTCATTCAGCCGGCGAATTTTAATTTCCTAAAGTCATTTGATATTTTGATTTTAGTTGTATTAGGGGGTCTCGGCAGCCTTTCAGGGACGGTTATTGCCGCAGTGCTGCTGACTCTTGTGACGACATTCCTGTCTGATTATCCTGAAACGAGGATGCTTCTATATAGCTTAGTACTGATTGTCATGATGATTTATCGTCCACAGGGACTGCTCGGTACGAAGGAAATTACAAGCTTATGGACGAGAAAGACAAAGGGGGGTCCAAAGGATGGAAACCAGCAAACCATTGCTTAGTGTCGAGCATTTATCAATTCAATTCGGCGGTCTTAAGGCGGTGAGTGATGTGTGTATGGAGCTTGGCCATGGTGACCTCTGCGGCTTAATCGGACCAAACGGGGCTGGAAAGACGACTCTCTTTAATTTATTAACAGGTGTCTATGTCCCGACAGAGGGGGCTGTCATCTTTGATGGACAAAGGCTGAACAAGCTTGCTCCCTACAGGATTACTCGGAAAGGGCTGTGCCGGACCTTCCAAAATATCCGCCTGTTTGGGGAATTATCCGTCATTGATAATGTTAAGGTGGCCTATCATTCACAGGCAAATCACTCGATGATAAGCTCTATTCTTAGGCTTCCCGGGCATTTTAAGGGTGAGCGGATCATAGAGGAGAAGGCTCTGGAATTATTAGAGATATTCAATCTGCACCCGTACAAGGATGAGAAAGCGAAGAACCTGCCGTATGGCATGCAGCGAAGACTTGAGATTGCGAGGGCGCTCGCCGGTAAGCCGAGATTACTCTTGCTTGATGAACCTGCTGCCGGCATGAATCCAAAAGAGACAGGGCAGCTGATGGAATTGATTGGAGAGATTAAGGAGCGTTTCCGTTTGACTGTTCTCTTGATTGAACATGATATGAAGCTCGTTATGGGAGTATGTGAACGTATTTATGTTCTGGACCATGGACAGTTGATTGCCCATGGGTCACCTGAAGAAATTCGGCAAAACCCGCTTGTCATAGAAGCCTATCTTGGCGAGGAGGTGAGCTGATGCTTCATGTTGATAATGTCACTGTTTATTATGGGAACATTCAAGCGATTAAAGGGGTGACATTGGATATTCAAGAAGGAGAAATTGTTACTCTTATTGGGGCGAACGGTGCCGGGAAGAGCACCTTGCTGAAGACGGTATCCGGTTTGTTAAAGCCGAAGGAGGGAGGTATCCTCTATGAAGGGAAATCAATTGGGGGGAATGCCGCTCAATCCATTGTAAAACAAGGAATATCCCATGTACCAGAGGGGAGACGTATATTCGCCAATATGACTGTGGAGGAAAACCTGAAGCTTGGTGCCTATCTTCGCAAAGATCGTGCAGGGGTTAAGGCGGATATGGAACAGGTGTATGAATTATTTCCCCGTCTACTGGAGCGAGTGAAGCAGCAGGCTGGGACCCTTTCCGGAGGTGAACAGCAAATGCTCGCCATGGGAAGAGCACTTATGGCGAAACCGAAGCTTTTGCTCCTTGATGAGCCTTCAATGGGACTGGCTCCTTTGCTCGTAAAGACAATTTTCCGTATCATCGAAGAGATAAAGGCTGCGGGAACTACAATTCTGCTGGTAGAACAAAATGCCCACCTGGCTTTGTCTATCGCAGACAGGGCATATGTTATGGAGACGGGACGGATCGTCCTTTCTGGAACAGCAAATGAGCTTAATGAAAGTGAAGAAGTGAAGCTGGCTTACTTGGGCGGTCACTAATCACTCTAAGGGTTTGTTTCTTACAGCTAGAAGAAAAATAGCTGCAGGGAACAAACCCTTTTTAATAAGTTTCTCTTATGCCAAACCTTTATAAATCAGTCATTTTCTTTAGGAGGCTTCATGCATATGCTTATGGGGGAGGCGATACAAAGATGGACTATGTCTATATTTATTTCATCGGATTGTTGGCTACAACTGTCGGTACATTGGCAGGAGGCGGAGGATTGATTAGTTTTCCCTCCATGCTTCTTTTGGGGGTGCCTGTCCACTCGGCAATTGGAGCAAATAAAGTGTCCAACACAGTGAGTTCGTTTACGAGCTTTTGGCATTTGTATAGAAAGGGGCAAGTGGATTGGAAGGAGTCCTTCTGGATTCTGCCGGTAAGTGCCTTAGGAGGTGTTGCGGGAGGGATGACGGCGACTTTTATGTCATCATCCATGCTGAACGTAGTGGCGAGTATTTTCTTGGTATTTGGTTACATTCTTTCATTTTTGGGTAAAGGAAATTTCATGGATCAGGGGGAAAAGCTCCACTTGAATAAATATAGTCTCTCCGGTCTTTTTGGGATAGGAATGTTCGATGGCATGTTTGGGCCAGGTCAAGGGACTTTGCTGTTTAACCTTTTTGGTTATCTTCATCTTTCCTACATGAAGGCGGTTGCGCTTGTTCGCCTTGCTACTGTGTCAAGCTGTTTGGGAGCCGCGGTGACATATATAGTTTCTGGTAATATCATATGGCCCATAACGCTCTGCTTGATGCTTGGTTCGATTACTGGTGCTCAAGCGGGGGTAAGAATAGCGGAGAAATTAAAGCCTCACTATGTTAAACCGATACTGCGTATTATGACACTTCTTCTGCTCATTCAGCTATGGTTTAATCAATTTGTCTCATAATTTCCAATTTTTAAAACTCAACTACCCTTCCCTATTGAAAATCGTTATATTAAAATAGTATATATATACTTCGAATTGTATTTTTACTTAATGTTTTTATCCATCGCAAGCATTAATTAAAGATATGACCGAAGTATGGAGCATCAGGGTTTCTGACAAAATAGAGGAGGATTTTCTATGGAAAACTCGGTTTATTCATTGCTGCCGCCATTAATCGCTATTTTGATGGTGGTTTTGACGAGAAAGATCCTGTTATCGCTTGGAGTCGGTATTCTTGCATCTGCTTTTATGCTGGCTGATTTCAAATTAGGAGAAACGGCTGTCATTGTTTGGGACGCAGTAAAGGGTATTTTCATATCTGAAGGAGCATGGAATGTATCCAATCTCTATATCATCCTATTCATTCTTTTATTAGGTATTATCACCATCTTTATTTCAGTCTGCGGCGGTAGCCGGGCCTTTGGAGAGTGGGCGATGAAAAGGGTGAAAACGAGAACAGGGGCACAGCTTGTGGCAGCGCTTCTAGGAATCTTTATCTTTATAGATGATTATTTCAATGCGCTTGCAGTTGGACAGGTCGCCCGCCCGATTACAGACCGGCAAAAGGTGTCCAGGGCTAAGCTTGCGTATATTATTGATTCTTCATCTGCACCGATTTGTGTCATCTCCCCAATATCCAGCTGGGGAGCGTATATTATTGCCCTTCTAGGCATTATTTTTGCCCAGCATCAATACACGGAGTATAGTGCTCTTACCGCATTCCTTCAAATGTCTGCTATGAATTTTTATGCGATTGCTGCGATTGCGATGGTGTTCATTGTAGCTTACCGCAATTGGAATATTGGTCCAATGAAAGCGCATGAGGACCGTGCGACCATAAGAGGTGAGGTATACGACCCGGCGAAATCTATTCCGGGAGAGTTAAAGGAAAAGCTGGAAACAAGCCAGAAAGGAACCGTTTATGATTTGCTCGTGCCAATCTTGACGCTGATTATCGGAACAGTCTCCGCCATGATGTGGACAGGCTTTACAGCAATCTCCGGTAAAGTAACGATATTGGCTGTTCTAGAGAATACGAATGTGACCCAATCACTTGTTATTGGGGGACTTTTAGGGTTAGCAGCTGCCCTTATTATGTTTGCTAAGCAGGTGTACTATCATAAAGGAATCAAGGGGAAAGTATTTGGAAAGAGCTTTGCACAAGGGATTATTACCATGCTCCCGGCTGTTTATATTCTCTTGTTTGCCTGGGCACTCGTTGATCTGATTGGCCGCCTCCAAGTAGGAGATTACTTGGCAGGTCTCGTTCAGCAATCTAATCTTAATATTTTATATCTGCCACTTGTGATGTTCCTTGTTGCTGGGGTTATGACTTTTGCGACGGGAACCTCATGGGGGTCATTTGGAATCCTGCTTCCTATTGCCGGGGAAATCGCGGCAGCAACCGACCCGGAGATGATGCTGCCAGCCATGGCGGCCGTTCTCGCTGGGGCTGTCTTTGGGGATCATTGCTCCCCAATCTCTGATACGACGATTCTATCATCAACAGGTGCTGGCTCTAATCATTTAGATCATGTAATGACCCAGCTGCCATATGCCCTGATTTGTGCAGGTGTGGCATTGGTTGGTTATCTCATTTTAGGATTGACAGAGAATTTATGGATCTCTCTGCTAATCGTATTAGGTTTGATTGGCTCTCTCGTCATCTTAATTAAGCCAAAGACTGAGACCGAACCGAAAAGTGAAACTAGTGTTGTTGATTCATAAATAAAAAGGGGGAAGGGAAAACTAAACTGGTACCCCTGTCAAGGACACATTAAAAAAAGAGACTAAGCTACGAGAAGATGATTCCTAAATTGAACAGGGGTCATCTTCTTTAAGTTCCATTGATAACGGTCATGATTATAGTAATTGATGTAGTGCTTTATTTTGGCCTTTAGTTCATTCAGTGTCTGGCAAGATCGATAATCGACTTCATCTTTGAGGTGCCCAAAGAACGATTCCTGAGGGGCATTGTCCCAACAGTTTCCCCGGCGAGACATGGATTGTCCCAATCCATATTTCTTCAATAATTTTTGATAACGAGGACTTGTGTAATGGCTTCCTTGATCGGAGTGGATAAACGCATCCTTGTCTAATTTTACTTTCTTGTTGTTCATTAACTTATGGATCGTCTGCGTGGCGATATCCAATGTAATTCGGTCTGAAACATGGTAAACGAGGATTTCGTTCGTCGAGGCATCTTTTATGGTCGACAAATAAGCCATCTGTCTTCCGGCATATGGCAAATAGGTGATATCTGTTAATAGTACTTTACCAGGAACTCCTTGTTTGAATTCTCGGTTCAACTTGTTTGGAACGACCTGGTGTTCCTTAGTGGCTTTGGCGATTTTCCTATAAGGATTTGACCTCCTGTGAGGACAGACAATCCCATATTTCCTCATGATTCGTTGAATCTTTTTTCGACTAAAGTGGACTCCATACTTATTTTCTAATACCATCTTAATGGAGCGAGACCCCTTCTTATACCCGCGTCGTTTAAACGCTTTTAAAATGAGCTCTTTCGCTTCTAAATCTAATTGTTCTCTTGCTTTACGGACCTCAAAAGCCTTTAAGTAACTGTAGTAACCCGAACGGGATACGCCTAAGAGGGCACAAAAGTATGCCGTCAATCGCTTGAATGAATGTTGTTCCAAGGTCTCATAAATCAGCTGATAGATTCTATTTGGAGCGAGGTTTTGACTTTCGTTTAACAGCCTCCTTTCGGTCATTTCTAGCTTTTTTAATAGCTCTATTTGTCCTTCCAACAGCTTAATTTGAGCTTCTTGGCGTTTAATCACTTCAGATGGTGAGAGTTCCCGTTTTAACGGCCTTCCAGATGCCGTTTTCCTTGAATCCGTGAGTCCAAGTAACCCATTGGTTTCATAGGCTTTCTTCCACCTATAGGCCGATTGTTCGATTCGCTTCATTCCAATGAGGTCGACATCAAAACCGCCCTCCATAAAAATTTGCCGGGGAAGCTTTCCCGTCATATACTCATCAATAAATCTATTTTTAAATGCATCTGTATAGGTGATGGATCGCTCGCTGACACGTTGTACATTTGGGTTTTTTTGAAGTAGTTTAATCTCTCTAGATGTAAATGTAATCTTACTCATGGTATCCCCTTGTATCTTATTTCATGACCTCTAGTATATAAGAAAACCTGTAGCTAGGACACTCTTTTTCAAGTGTCCTAACTACAGGTACCAGTTTAAACCATGTGTTTTCCTTCTCCTTTTTCGTTTAAATCGGTTTATTGAAGATGCTGTATGGGTACATAATATTATCTTAATATAATATTTATTCAACCAGAATAAGGAAGGTGAAATACGGTGAGAAGCAGTATACCATTTCGTTCATTAGTATCAATCATTATGGTAAATGAATTCGCAGAGAATTATATCAAGAAGACAATTGAGTCTGTTAGACAACAAACATATGAGAATTGGGAGCTTATTATTGTCGAAAATTTATCAAAGGATGATAGCTCCTCGGAAATTAAGGAAATAATGATGGAGGATTCACGAATTAAGCTTGTAACTCTGCAAGAGCCAATTAGTCATGCAGAAGCTTGTAATTTTGGTATTACGATGGCGAGAGGCCGTTATTTAGCCTTTATCAATAATGATGATATTTGGCCGCATCATAAGCTTGAGAAACAATTGGAATTCATGGAGGCACATAATATTGGGTTTAGCTGTACAGATTACCAAATCATTGATGAGAGCAATAAAGCCTATGAGCCAATCATTGTTATGCCTGAACAAACTACTTATTCCAGTTTCCTCCACAACGTGAACCTTATTGCTGGTTCGACTGTTATGATTGACCGATACATAATAGGAAAGATACAGCTTACAAGCAACGAAAATATTCCTGAAGAGAGTGCGCTTTGGCTCTCAATATTCAAACGAGGGTTTAAGGCATATGCAATCAAGGAAGTTCTGCTCTTTAAGCGCAGGCATAATCACTCATTAGATGAGGACGAGTACAAAAAAGCGTCTAAAGTCTGGTCACTCTATCGTCATGTCGAAAAATTGAATATTTTTGAGTCGGCTTATTGCTTTATGAATAATGCGAAGAGCGAAGCGAAATATCGAAATCTAAAAAATTGATAAATGATAAGAGCGCCGGATTTACTCAACGGCGCTTTTGTTTTTATAATCTCATGATTTTTTGGCATTTTTCGACTTTGAGCAAAAAGGTTGTCAAGCTGTGTACCTTCTGTTAATATAATGTCTATCGTGCTTGCGGGTGTAGTTTAGTGGTAAAACCTCAGCCTTCCAAGCTGATGATGAGGGTTCGATTCCCTTCACCCGCTTTAACAACGCAGTGTTTCGTAACGAAGAGTACGAAGCATTGCGTTTTTTATATGTCTATTTTTTGATTTTCATGACTTACTAGATAGATGGAGGAGTCCCCTCCGTGAACTTGAATGAACATTTTTGAGATGGCTTCAAGCATTTTCCCGGCCTGTTCGATGGAGTGATCATGGTGGAAATAGACGACTTGAAGTGCGTCCTTCGTATCGTCCTGAATACTTGTCCTGACAGAGTCCACGTATGGGCTGCCAAATACTCCTTCCTCATCAAATGTTCCAATTATCCTATTCAATGTATTCGTACGGCCGTTCAGTCCTTCATACCTGTCAGTCTCACTGCCTATTTTAATGTGCACATCACCTTTGATAGCCTTGACGTCATAAATGCCAAGCGGAATCTTGTATTGAAGGGAGAAGAAGTTATTTAGAGCAATGCTTGAGTTTCCGGTTGGAGCAGAGGGCTCTTTTTTTATTCTTCTATATAATGCCTCTGCGGATGGACGGTATTTTGAAGGATCAGCTCCTGTTTTCTTAAAGATCTTACGCCACGCTGTAATTCCGGGGTAATCGGCCCATTCTTTCATTTGAAGCTCGGTATGCAGCTGTTCTATATATAGCTGAAGGCGGCCAACAAGCATGGAAGGTATATTTCCTGCCTCCATTCCCTCATAATGAATAATACCGAACTTAACATCACCAGCTTGTGCGAAGAGCTGTTCGTCTGCTTTTATGTGGATCATGCAGACACCTCCCACTTTTTTGAAAATAGTATACCATACAATGAGATAAGATCCGTAGAAAGGAGAAGGGGCATAAGAATGTATGATTATCAGTTAAAGCAAGAGATTATTGAATACAGCAAGACGATTGGCATTGATAGAATCGGTTTTACTTCAAGCGACCCCTTTCTCGAATTGAAGGATCGCCTTATTGAGCAGCAAAAGAGAAAGTATGCATCCGGCTTTGAGGAACCGGATTTAGAGAAACGAACAGACCCGAAACGGCTCATGCCAGAGGCAAGGTCCATCATAGCGATTGCCATTGCCTATCCAACTCGTCTGCATGATGCACCGAGAAGTAAGAAGGGGGAACGAAGAGGAATCTTCAGCCGCTCCTCCTGGGGACTTGATTATCACCATGTTGTAAAGGATCGGCTAAGCAAGCTTGAAGCCTTTATTCAGGAAAGAGTTCCTGATGCCCGGCTAAAATCAATGGTGGATACTGGCGAATTGGCCGACCGCGCTGTTGCAGAACGGGCGGGTATAGGCTGGAGCGGAAAAAATTGTTCGATATTAAACCAAGAATACGGTTCCTATATGTATCTAGGGGAAATGATTACGAACATCCCGTTTCCGCCGGATACACCGATGGAGGATTTATGCGGATCTTGTACCAAATGCCTTGATGCCTGTCCAACGGGTGCGCTTGTTGCTGGCGGACAAATCAATGCCAAAAGCTGCATCTCCTTCCTGACACAGACAAAGGAAATGATACCAGACGAATTTAGAGAAAAAGTCGGCAATCGATTGTATGGCTGTGACTCCTGCCAGACATCCTGTCCATACAATAAGCGTATTGACTATCATCTTCATGAGGAATTGGAGGCTGACCCGCAGATAGTTAAACCTGAATTGCTGTCTCTCTTGAACTTGAGCAACCGTGCCTTCAAGGAGCAATATGGCAGCCTGTCAGGTTCCTGGAGAGGAAAGATGCCCATCCAGCGTAATGCTATTCTGGCCCTAGCTCATTTCAAGGACCATGAGAATATTCCGCCTCTTGCTGATTTGCTTAGAAAGGATCCGCGCCCTGTCATAAGGGGAACGGCTGCTTGGGCAATCGGGAAAATCGGCGGAGAGGAGGCAGAGCGGGTTTTAAGAGAATGTTTAGCAGTGGAGAAAGAAGAGCTCGTCTGCGAGGAAATTGATCAGGCAATCGCCAAACTTGAAAAGCTGGGGGAATGACCCCGGCTTTTTTTCATATTTTTATAAAGGAGGGGAGGATGGAGACATGAAGGAAAAGCTTGAAACATTGTTGAAGGAACGGATTGCCTTGCTCGCAGGTGAACGAAAACGCTCCAGAACAGCCCAGGATGAACGGCTGTTAAAGAAGAAAATGAGCCTGAAGCAGCGCGGGGGACATTTGGTGAAAGTAATGGGGAAAGGAACCGTGGAGAATATGACGGAGCGGGAGGCTCTGTATACGATTCATTGGTCATTTGCCATTAAGCATGGAGACCAGTTTTATATAGAAGAAGAAGTGGAGCGGAGAAGGGCAGAATTCTCTTCAGGCGAGCTTATCGGGGATGAGGAGCTAAGGGTGCCGGCAGAGGCTGGAGATAGCGATTGGTCCGTTCTCGATCTTCAGCATAGAGCTGGGTGGCCTGATTTCCGTTATGACAGGCTGAAGGCTGTCCAATATGCCGAACGTTGGTGGAATGCATTTAATCCATCCTATCCTGAATTCACAGATGATTGTACGAATTTTATTTCTCAATGCCTTCGCGCCGGGGGAGTCCCGATGTGGGGCCAGCCGGTGCGGACGAGGGGCTGGTGGATGGAAGGAACGAGCAATTGGAGCTATAGCTGGACGGTCGCCCATGCTTTTATGCTGATGCTTAAAGGGGCAAAGTGGACAATCGAGGTCAGCAGTCCTGCAGAGCTTTCGATAGGAGATATCATTTGCTACGATTTTGAGGGAGACGGACGCTTTAATCATAATACAATCATCACAGGTATGGACGGCTATGGAAACCCTCTTGTCAATGCCCATACGACCAACAGCCGCATGCGGTTTTGGGATTATGAGGACTCAACAGCCTATACACCGGATATTCAGTATAAATTTTTTCATATTATCACTCGCTAGACATTCGATTTAGGGATATGGCATAAAAGTGGTATAATAAAGGCTGTTATTCTAACAAGAGGTGAATAAAGTGTCTTTACATATTGTTTTATACCAGCCGCTTATCCCGGCAAATACCGGTAATATTGCCCGCACATGCGCGGCGACTGATACAACCCTTCATTTGATCCGCCCGCTTGGCTTCTCAACAGATGATAAAATGCTCAAACGGGCCGGCCTTGATTATTGGGAGCATGTAACGATCATTTATTACGATTCCATTGAAGAATTCTTCGAGAAAAACGAAGGGGGAGAATTCTTCTATATTACAAAGTTTGCGAAGCACTATCATAGTGATGTATCGTATGCAGATGCCGAGAAGGATTACTTCTTCATTTTCGGAAGAGAGACTACCGGCCTGCCAAAGCACCTTCTAGAGGAGCACCCGGAACGAGGCTTGCGTCTGCCGATGAATGATACGCATGTCCGCTCCCTTAACCTATCAAATACAGCTGCGATCGTTATCTATGAAGCGCTGAGACAACAGAATTACGGTCATTTAGCGTGATGGAAATAAGCGAAGAGAGACTCTCTTCGCTTATTATTTTGGCTATGATAATGATGAGTGTTGATAGTGGAATACTTTTGATTCAAAATAATGACGTACATCATTCAAGGTTTTTCTACATCCCATAAGGTTCTTCATTATATCCTGAACTCTTCTATTTGGTATAGTAAAAGAGAGTATAGATGGGGAGATGAAAAAGGATGAATGAGACTATTGAGTTATTGTTAAACCATCGTTCCATTAGGAAATTTGAGGATAAGGCACTATCAAAGGAGCAGATTGAGCAGATTGTCCGGGCGGCGCAGTCGGCTTCGACTTCAAGCTTCGTGCAGGCGTATTCGATTATTGGCATTTCTGATCCGGAAAAGAAGCGAGAACTGGCGGCTTTTGCGGGGAACCAATCCTATGTAGAGCATAATGGATATTTCTATGTTTTTTGTGCAGATTTGAATAGACATGAAAGGGCTGCTGATATGGCAGGTGTAGACCTTGGAGGCAGTCTTGATTTCATGGAGAAATTCATGGTTGCAGTCATTGACGCAGCCCTCGCAGCACAAAATGCAGCGATTGCGGCAGAATCGATGGGGCTTGGGATTTGTTACATAGGCGGAATTAGAAATGAAATTCAAAAGGTGTCAGATTTGCTCAAGCTTCCTGATAGAGTCATTCCTTTATTCGGCATGGCGGTCGGTTATCCGGATCAGGATACAGCCATTAAGCCTCGTCTGCCATTTGAAGCGGTCTTCCATGAAAATGAATACGAGGATAAGAAAGAACAGCTGAAAGAATACGATGAAACAATTTCCGCTTACTATAATATGAGAACTGGGGGTAAACGGAAGGACCGCTGGAGCGAGCAGGTAGCTGCGATGCTGACTGGCAAACAGCGCGAACATATGAAGGAGTTTGTGAATCGAAAAGGCTATGCAAATAAATAGAAAAAAGCGATTCGCTGATGGCCGATAGGGCTTGCAGGCGAATCGCTTTTTTATTTACAAAATAAAGGGTTATCTCGGCTTATCATTGTATCCAGCTGAAAAAATAGCCGTCAAGAACGTGAGGGATACTAAAAGAATAATAGCAACTGTCACTGCGCCTTCCTCCTTATTTTGGTCACTTTAGAAAAGTATACCATACCGAAGTATTTTTTTCCTTGTCCAAGAATATATTGGTGATAAGCATGGGGATTTCAACATCATGAGCTATCATCCATATCATACATGTTTGCCCGTTTACAAGCATATGTATCAATAGCAGCTGAATCATGGCTAGGGGAGGAACTATACTGAATGGATATCTTAAAAAAAATAGAACAATTCAGAGATGAAGAGGAAAAACTGAGATGGGAAGGAACATTCGGAGATTATCTGCAGTTATTGAAGGAGAAGCCCTGGGTAGCCCAATCAGCTCACTCAAGAGTGTATAACATGATCAAGGATGCGGGCGTGGAAGTGGTAAATGGCAAGAAGAAATACAGCTTCTTCAAGGGAGAGCTATTTGGTCTTGAGGAGCCGCTTGAACGACTCGTAGAGGAATATTTTCACCCAGCTGCTAAACGATTGGATGTCAGAAAGCGAATCTTGTTATTGATGGGACCTGTCAGCGGCGGTAAATCGACTTTAGTGACTTTATTGAAGAGAGGGCTGGAGAAATACTCACGCACAGAAAGGGGAGCGATTTATGCCATTAAGGGCTGCCCTATGCATGAGGATCCGCTCCATCTAATTCCAACGCATTTACGCAATGATTTCTTTGATGAGTATGGTATCCGTGTTGAAGGAAATCTGTCGCCGCTCAATATGATGAGGCTGGAGAAAGATTATCATAATCGGATTGAGGATATGCCAGTGGAGCGCATCTTCCTGTCAGAGGATAAACGGGTGGGTGTCGGTACCTTTAGTCCATCCGATCCAAAATCGCAGGATATCGCAGATTTAACAGGAAGTATTGATTTCTCGACGATTGCGACCTATGGTTCTGAGTCAGACCCGCGTGCCTACCGGTTCGACGGAGAATTGAATAAGGCCAACCGAGGGATGATGGAATTTCAAGAAATGCTGAAATGCGATGAGAAATTTTTATGGCATCTGCTCTCTCTCACGCAGGAGGGGAATTTCAAGGCTGGTAGATTTGCCCTTATTTCTGCTGATGAGCTCATCGTTGCGCATACGAATGAAACGGAGTACCGTTCCTTTATAGCCAATAAGAAGAATGAGGCCCTGCACTCACGGATTATCGTCATGCCTGTCCCATATAATCTAAAGGTATCTGAGGAAGAGAAGATTTATGAGAAAATGATTCAAGACAGTGATGTGGCTGGTGTGCATATTGCCCCTCACACCTTGCGTGTAGCTGCGATGTTCACAACATTAACCAGATTGAAGGACCCGAAAAAAGGTGATATTGATTTGGTGAAGAAAATGCGTCTGTATGATGGAGAGAATGTAGAAGGATTCAACACAGCTGATGTAGAAGAGCTGAAGAAGGAGTATCCGGATGAGGGAATGGGCGGTATTGACCCGCGTTATGTTATTAACCGAATCTCATCGACCATTATCCGGAAAGAAACGCCGTCCATTAATGCTCTTGATGTACTGCGCTCGCTAAAGGAAGGGTTGGATCAGCATGCATCCATTACAACCGAACTAAAGGAGCGTTACATGAATTATATTTCACTTGCCCGTAAGGAATATGATGATATTGCCAAAAAAGAGGTTCAAAAGGCATTCGTGTATTCCTATGAGGAGTCAGCTAAGACCCTTATGAATAATTACCTCGATAATGTTGAGGCATTCTGCAACAAATCGAAGCTTCGTGATGTTCTGACCGGTGAGGAAATTAATCCTGATGAGAAATTAATGAGATCGATTGAAGAGCAAATCGGTATTTCAGAGAATGCGAAGAAGGCATTCAGAGAAGAAATCCTTATCCGAATCTCTGCCTATGCCCGTAAAGGAAAACGGTTTGACTATAACTCTCATGACCGCCTGAGGGAAGCCATCCAGAAGAAGCTGTTTGCTGATTTGAAGGATGTTGTGAAGATTACCACCTCCTCTAAGACCCCGGATGAAACACAATTGAAGAAAATAAATGAGGTCGTTGCCCGCCTCATTGATGAGCATGGCTATAACTCGACTTCCGCCAATGAATTGCTGCGTTATGTAGGCAGCCTTTTAAATCGTTAATTATTCATATGATTCCCCTTATAATAGGGTTCTCTGCTTTTGCCGCCTTCTATCCCCCCCTGAGTTTGGTTTTCCTGAAAAAGGGAAATGGGGGACTAGAGGTGATGAAAAATGAAGAAAACAGAAAAGGCCGAAACCATTGCTGAGAGTAGAGTGGAAAATGGGCAAATGGCTCCGGATTTAAAGGAAATGAAAAATCTAGGAAAGCAAATGGAGAATTTGCGGACCAATGAAGAGCTGGCCAATGATTATGGTAAGTCACCAGACCCAGTCCAGCATGAGGACGAAGAAGTGAATGATAAGTAGGCAATACACATGAAGCAGGCGGAGAAAACGATGAAGGTTTCTCTGCCTGTTTTCGTTTATGAAGAATCGGCTGTATCATTAAAGATCTTTGTCTTATTTATTGAATATTTTGGCAATAAATCATGTTTTCCGCATAGGATAGAGTAATCTATCAATAATGGGTTAACCTTTATTTCTCATGAGGGATATACAGGAGGGGATAAGAGATGTCCGACAACAGCAGCCATCAGTTTGCCATTTCAAAGGAAGATTGGGCCCTCCATCGAAAAGGATTTGACGATCAGCAAAGACACCAGGAGAAAGTGCAAGAGGCAATCAAGAACAATCTGCCCGATTTGATAACAGAGGAAAGTATCATTATGTCCAATGGAAGAGATGTCGTGAAAATACCAATCCGTTCTCTGGATGAATATAAGATTCGTTACAATTACGATAAGAATAAGCATGTTGGCCAGGGTGACGGTGATTCGCAGGTGGGGGATGTTGTCGCCAGAGACGGCGCTGGCCAGAAGGCACCAGGTAAAGGCGGGGAAGCCGGCGATCAGGCTGGAGAGGATTATGTGGAGTCAGAGGTATCCTTGCTCGAGATTCAAGAGGCACTCTTCTCAGAGCTTGAGCTGCCCAATCTGAAGCAGAAGGATCAAGGAGATCATGTCACAGAGCATTATGAGTTCAATGATATTCGGAAAACTGGCTTAATGGGAAATGTCGATAAGAAACGGACGATGATCAGTGCATTTAAACGTAACGCCTTAAGTGGTACGCCTGGATTTGTGCCAATCTTTCAGGAGGATCTGAAATTCAAGTCATGGAATACCATTGAGAAGCCGGAGTCAAAGGCTGTTGTTCTTGCCATGATGGATACGTCAGGCAGTATGGGTCTATGGGAAAAGTATATGGCCAGAAGCTTCTTTTTCTGGATGACGCGCTTTTTGAGGACGAAATATGAAACGGTTGATATTGAATTCATAGCCCATCATACTGAGGCGAAGGTTGTCGAAGAGGAGGACTTCTTCTCGAAGGGGGAGAGCGGAGGCACGATTTGTTCATCCGCCTACAGAAAGGCACTCGAAATCATTGAGGAGAAATATCCAATAGAGCGTTATAATATCTACCCATTTCACTTCTCGGATGGAGATAATCTAACCTCAGACAACCCGCGCTGCATCAAGCTGGTTGGTGAATTGATGAAGGTCTCTAATATGTTCGGGTATGGGGAGGTTAATCAATATAACCGAAACTCTACACTCATGTCTGCCTACAAGAATATAAAGGATGAGAAATTCCAATATTATATTTTGAAGCAGAAAGCAGATGTATTTCATGCGATGCGAAGCTTTTTCAAGAAAGAACCAGAAGGAGCGGCTGGACGCTAGGTTATTACTCAACAAAAAAAGGCAGGCGGATGATCAATCCGCCTGCCTCTTTAGTGTGCCCGGCATGGGTGTAAGCTTTAGGGTGAAAGTCCCGAGCCTCGAAGGCAGTAGTAGGGGTTAGCCAAAGACAAGGGTGTCCGTGGTGACGCGGAATCTGAAGGAAGTTGGAGGCAAATCTCCGCCCCAAGGAACACGAACTGCATACAAGGCTAGCTGTCATTGAGTGAGTTTGCTAAACAAAACAAAGCTCTTACTGCCGAAGGTGATAGAGAGTAAATGCAGTGGGGACATGGAGAGAAAGCGTGCGCCCTTACCCGGGGAGGTCTGATGGAGATGTGAAGTACCCTTCATAACCTGTCTAGTGATAGGCAGCTGAACCATCAGAAGTCAGCTGAGGTCATAGTACGAATCGGTCTAGAACGATTCGGAAGGACCGAACAATCAAGAGAGAATAGCCCTTGGCATTCAGTCTGTCATGATGACCATAGAAAACGTAAGAGACCTCACGAGAAGAAGGATGCGGTGAATCCCGCAGGGGACTTCCCGGAGGATGGAGTGACGGCTGGCATAAGAAGATAAGCTATTCACGGAAGGAAGAAACGAGATGCTTTTGAATCAAATCCTGTCACGGGAGAATATGCTTCTCGCATTAAAGCGAGTCGAAAAGAATAAAGGAAGTCATGGAGTAGATAAGATGCCCGTACAAAACCTACGTCAGCACTTAGTCGAAAATTGGTCTTCCATCAGAGAAGCTATTCTGGAGGGAACCTACGAACCGATGCCAGTCCGAAGAGTCGAAATCCCGAAACCTGATGGCGGCTTCCGGCTACTGGGAATCCCTACCGTGACAGACCGTTTGATTCAACAGGCGATAGCCCAAGTGGTATCGAAGATATACGACCCCATGTTCTCCGAACATAGTTATGGCTTCCGACCAAACCGGAGTGCCCATGACGCTGTACGGAAGGCGAAGGGCTACATCCAAGAAGGATACAGATGGGTAGTAGACATGGACTTGGAGAAGTTCTTTGACAAGGTCAATCATGACCGACTAATGAGCACGTTGGCAAAGAGAATCGATGAGAAACCTCTATTGAAACTAATTCGCCGGTATTTACAAGCTGGAGTGATGATCAATGGAGTGGTTACCAGTATGGAGAAAGGAACTCCTCAGGGAGGTCCCCTAAGCCCCTTACTTTCAAATATTGTCCTAGATGAATTGGATAAAGAATTAGAAAGCCGGGAACATCGATTCGTACGCTATGCGGATGATTGCAATATCTACGTGAAATCCAAGCGTGCAGGTGAACGAACCTTGGCCAGCATTCAACGACTCATTGAGGGGAAGCTCCGATTGAAAGTGAATGAGAAGAAGTCAGCGGTAGGCCGACCTTGGAAACGTAAGTTTCTGGGGTTTACTTTCGCATCGACGAAAGAGCCAAAAATTCGCATCGCAAAAGCGAGCATCCAGCGAATGAAGGAGAAGGTCCGGAAAATCACTTCCAGGAAGATGCCTTACCCAATGGAATACCGGATTCAGAAACTGAACCAGTATCTAACCGGATGGTGTGGATACTTCGCGTTAGCCGATACGAAGGC
>NZ_LFZV01000001.1:3297984-3324721 GCF_001183965.1 Bacillus sp. FJAT-27916 | reverse complement strand
AGGTCGGTATGAAACCTTGCGTCATCAACTTGATTGAACCGCCGTATACGGGACCGTACGTACGGTGGTCTGAGAGGTCGGGGGTTAGTCGCCCCCTCCTACTCGATTATAGAATCCATTATTCTGTTTCCATCATAGCAACAAGCTTCTTAGACAATGCCAATAGCAATAGACCGAAGAAGATTGCCAATCCGCCGATCACGGCGAATACTTCAAAGTATCCAAGTGATTGAGTGAACGCTGCAAGCTGCCCAGCAAGAATGTTTGCAATACCGGAAGAGGCAAGCCATACACCCATAAGCAAGGAAGCTAATTTCACTGGAGCGATTCTACTTACTAAAGAAAGACCAACTGGTGATAAGAACAACTCACCGAGTGTGTGCATCAAGTAAGTCACGATGATGAACATCATGTTCGCTTTTTGTGCCATTGTCGCAGCATCGTTACCTGTTTGGAATACCGCGAATAGAAGAACGATATAACCTAAACCTAGTGTAATCATACCCATAGCCATCTTAGTCGGTACTGGGATATCTCCGCGTTTAGAGTTTGCAAGCTTCACCCAAAGGGCGGAAATAGCCGGTGCCAATAGTACGATGAAGAATGGATTTAATGATTGGAACCAAGAGATTGGCATCGTCCAGCCGAATACTTCACGATCAACGAAGTCCTTTGTATAAAGGGTTAAAGAGCTTCCTGCTTGCTCGAAACCAGCCCAGAAGAACACGACAAAGCAAGTGATGATGATAATAACCCATGTGCGTTGTTTCTCACCGCGAGTAAGCGGCTTGTTGTTTTTAATTTCCTTGCCGTCTGCCACTTCAATAGTAGCAGGACGTTTACCAATGTCGCCAAGGTATTTGTTCGCTAAAAGGTTGAAGATTACTTGACCGATAATCATACCAATTGCAGAAGCCAAGAATCCGTAACGGAATCCGTAGTGCATAACACCGTTCACTGTAGAAGCGAATAGGTCTTCAGAAAGGAAACCAATCAATAATGGAGCAAAGAATGCACCGAGGTTAATTCCCATGTAGAAGATTGTGAATCCAGCATCACGGCGGGATTCATTCCCTTTATATAAATCTCCAAGCAATGTAGAGATGTTTGGTTTGAAGAAACCATTACCAATGATCATTAAAAGCAATCCAATGAATAAGGCCAATCTGCTTTGGTGAGCAAAAAGGGCAATATTCCCTAGTGCCATTAAGGTACCGCCGATTGTGATGGATAGACGGTGACCTAAGTAGCGGTCTGCTAACCATCCGCCGACAAGCGGAGTGAAATAAACGGCCCCAGTATAGAAACCATAGATGCTTAGTGCGACTGAGCTGTCAATTCCTAGACCGCCGCTAACAAGCTCTGTTGTTAAATATAGAATTAAGATGGCACGCATACCGTAGTAGCTGAACCTTTCCCACATTTCTGTCAGGAATAGCAGGTAGAGCCCGGGAGGATGCTTTTTATTATTTAGTGCCTGAGCATTTGCTGACATAAATTTAACCTCTCCTTATCCTTCATTAAAAATATACAAATGTTATTGTAAAAAAATTTAGCCAAATAAACAATCATTTTTTAACGCTTTACCAAAATAAAAATATTCATAAATATTCAACAATTTGGCTAGGTTATGAAATTTCCTTGAAAACAGGTCGCTCATACAGCTTTCATCTGTATATTTATACAAAGGAAAAACTGTGATTAGTTTACCACATATTTTTATGTCAATATAGCGTATTTTCGTTTTTACATAAATTGGACTCTTTAATTCAAGTTGTATCCAGAAATGGGAAAAATATTATGGTAAACTAAAAGGAAAGAATAGGGAAGTCAAGGGGGTCTTTGTTTGGAGAAAACGAGAAAGAGTCTTCATGTCACGACGGAAATAGGGAAGCTTGAACGCGTACTATTACACAGACCAGGGAAGGAAATAGAACATCTTATTCCATCTAATATGGAGAGGCTGTTATTTGACGATATTCCTTTCTTACCTACTATGCAAAAGGAGCATGATGCCTTTGCTGCTGTTTTGAAGGAGCGGGGAACAGAAGTGGTTTATTTGGAAAAATTGGTAGAAGAATCCCTTCTCGATGAGGTGGTAAAAGGAGAGTTAATTGAGGCTTTTTTGAAGGAAAGCAAGAATCATCTGCATAAAGGATACAAGGCATTGCGGGAATATTTGGATTCGCTTCCTCCAACAGAGCTGGTCAAGAAATTGATGGAGGGAGTTCTCAAGAAAGATCTTGACCATTATCAAAAGCTTCATTTAGATGACTTATTGTCTGCCCATTATCCTTTCTATATTGATCCGCTTCCAAATCTGTATTTCACGCGGGATGCAGCAGCTGTTATAGGAGAGGGCTTGACCATTCATAAGATGTCGACATCAGCACGGAAACGAGAATCGCTCTTTTGGGAATTCATTATGAAGTATCATCCGAATTATTGTATAAATCATCATCCACAATGGCTGCAGCGCACTTATCCATTTGCAATGGAAGGCGGGGATATTCTTGTCTTGAGCGAGGAGGTTGTTGCTATTGGCGTTAGCGAACGCACATCAGCAAGGGCGATTGAGCAATTGGCTCATAATCTGCTTGGAGCGGATAATTCCTATAAGAAGGTTATGGCGGTTGAAATACCAAAGAAACGGGCTTTTATGCACTTAGATACGGTATTCACGATGGTGGACCAGGATAAATTTACGATTCATCCGGAAATTGAAGGATTAAATGGACAAATGAATATTTTCCTGCTTGAGCTCGATAGTGAGAACGAGGTGCAGATAGCAAGGAGAACAAATTTATCAGAGACCTTGAAGGAGGCCTTGTATTTACCGGAAATAGCTCTGATTCCATGTGGAGGAGGAGATTCGATTTTCTCGCCAAGAGAGCAATGGAATGACGGATCTAATACACTGGCTATTGCCCCTGGAGTGGTCATCACCTATGATCGTAATCAGGTTACTAATGAGCTTTTAACGGAGTATGGGATTGAGGTCATTGAGGTTCCAAGCGCAGAGCTTTCTAGAGGCAGGGGGGGCCCGCGCTGCATGAGTATGCCGCTGGTTAGAAGCTGAATGAAAGAAGGCCGTCCATCATATGATGGGCGGCCTTTGATTTATTATGCCGGCTGTACCGGATGATGGGCACTAGCTTCTTTAAGTGGTTTATAGGCATAGCCTAGATCGCGTGCAACCGCCTCATACGTAACATGTCCATTGAGGGTGTTTACGCCTTCAGCAAGGCTAGGATTCTCTTGTACGGCCTTTAGGGCACCTTTATTAGCGATCTGAACGGCATAAGGAATCGTCACATTTGTCAGGGCTATCGTAGAAGTACGAGGGACAGCACCTGGCATATTGGCAACGGCATAATGAACAACTCCGTGCTTCACATAAGTTGGCTGGTCATGTGTGGATATATGGTCAGCTGTCTCGAAAATACCTCCTTGGTCGATAGCAACATCCACAATCACAGAACCAGGTGTCATGGCTTGGACCATTGCATCTGTGACAAGCTTAGGCGCCTTTGCTCCTGGAATGAGGACAGCTCCGATAACGAGGTCTGATTCAGCAATGGCGTTGGCAATATTGAGTGTATTAGAGATCAAGGTTGAGACTTGGTTGCCAAATATATCATCAATCTCACGCAGACGGTCTGGGTTAAGGTCGATAATGGTGACATCTGCCCCAAGACCGATAGCCACTTTAGCAGCGTTCATGCCTACAACCCCGCCTCCAATAATCGTAACCTTACCACGCTTTACTCCAGGAACTCCGCTTAGAAGAACCCCTTTGCCGCCTTCCGGCTTTTCGAGGAAATGGGCTCCAATCTGGGCTGCCATTCTGCCTGCGACCTCGCTCATTGGTGTCAGCAATGGGAGTTTATTTCCGCTCTTGACGGTTTCGTAGGCAATTGAGAAGACTTGATTATCGATTAATGCCTTCGTTAAGGCTGGTTCTGCCGCTAAATGCAAGTATGTGAATAGGATAAGGCCAGGCCGGAAATAATGGTATTCTTCTTGAATAGGTTCCTTTACTTTCATGACCATTTCTGCTCTTGTCCATACTTCCTGAACATTTGTAATCACAGCCCCCGCTGCTTCATAATCAGCATCCGTAAATCCGCTGCCAAGACCGGCAGATGTTTCGACCAATACTTCATGGCCGGCGCTTGTGAAGGTTAATACACCCGCTGGAGTGATGGCAACTCGGTTTTCGTTGTTTTTGATTTCTTTAGGTATTCCAATTCGCATTTCTTCTCCTCCAGACATACGTTTGTACCAATATTATAATAGTAATTTTCAGATAATTATATGTGAAAAAGAGAAAAAGAAAAAAGAACAATTTGTGAAAAAAGACAAATCTTAAACGCTTTATTCAAATCTTGCCAGCTTGAATTCAATTAAGAGATAGGCTCGTATATTCGTGTCCTTTAAATCATAACCGCTGATCTCTGAGATTCTTCTTAAGCGGTAGGATAAGGTATTGGAGTGAATATGGAGGAGTGATGCTGCCTCATTCGGTTCAGTTAAAAAGGTTTCAAGCGTATAAAACAGGTCTGTCTGGTGTTTTAAGTCATATTCATTCAAAATACGAAGACCTTCTGGTAATTGATGCTGGCTTGAATGCTGTTTATGGAGAGTTTCAAGATATTGATAGATGCCGAGCAGGTTGTAATCAAAGATGGCGGCGAGTTCTTGTTTGTATCTCTTCTTGAGATTGATGACGCTAATGGCTTCCATATAGCTTATTTGAGCATCAATGAGCTGGCTGCAGCTTCTACCGAATCCACCTGCTGCCACCCGGATGCCAAAGCGCTCCTGCATATTGTCTATAAATGATTTAATAAAAGAGCTGATTGCTTGGGATGAATCAGGAGTTGAGGAATCGCCCAGCAGGATGAACTTGTCAGAGTCAACAGTTTGGAAAATCGTGTTTACCTTTTGAGTGGTGTTGACTAGGTATTGAATATGCTTTTCCGTATCTGCTGTTATGACCTGCTCAAATTGAAAGGCAATGATACAGTATTGGGGTGGAAGAACAAAAGAGAAACGCGCCAATTGAGTGCGAAGCTCCCTCTCAGAAGCATAATGGCCGGTGAGCAGCTTCCAAAAGAATTCCTGATAGCTTTCTTCTTTTCGTTTCCTTCGCGACTGGACGAGCAATAATTGATTTTTGGCTTCCTTGGCGGCTAATTTTAGAATGTTGAGTTCCTCAGCTGTAAGGTCTGATTCTGAATTAAGGGCAGCCCAAATAAATCCGAGGACATTCTCATTCTTTCGAATCGATATGGCAACTCGTTTGCCTAATCCAATCTGCTGTTTTTGGGGGATGATAATGGGCTCGCTGCTGCCGAGCAGGGCAGGGATTGTTCCTTCCTTCCAGAGGGCATTGATGACTTTCTCTGGTACTCTTCGTCCCATGATGGTGAGGATTCGGGCCTCATCAGTGATATCACTGTGAGTACTATATGCAAGAAGCTGGTGACTTGAATCTTCTATCGTAATCGGGCAGCCAATGAGGGTGCTGACCTGCTCTGCGAATTCATCCAAGTTAGCGTACACTTCATTGAAATAATCCTTTGAATGAAATTCCTTCTCCATCTTTTATGCTCCTTTAATGTATCCAATATAATTATATTATACAGGAAATGGAAGTGGATGTAGGAGAAATTATTGGAGCTGTTGAGGACAGTTGGCACAAAAAAAGGTACCCCTTCCATTTAGGAAAGGATACCCGATATGATTAAAAGAATAAATCCAAGATTAAGTATATAATCCCAGCAAGTGTTGCTGCGATTGGCATTGTGATAATCCAAGTGATGATCATACGCTGTGCCGTACTCCATTTAACTCCTTTGACACGATGTGACGCACCCACACCCATGATGGATGAGGAAATGACGTGTGTCGTACTGACAGGAAGGTGAATGAAGGTTGCACCGAAAATGATAGCTGCAGATGACATATCAGCTGCTACACCGTTGATTGGGCGGATTTTCATAATATTGCCGCCTACGGTTTTAATAATTCTCCAACCGCCGACAGATGTACCAAGCCCCATTGCCGTCGCACAGGATACTTGAACCCAAGTCGGGATATCTGTAGATGTTACAAACCCGTTGGAGATGAGAGCAAGGGTGATAATTCCCATTGCTTTTTGGGCATCATTTGTACCATGGGAATAAGCCTGCAGGGCAGCCGTTCCAATTTGCAGGTAACGGAAACGCTTATTCGTCTTCGTTAGATTATTGTTTTTAAAGACAATCTTGAATATGCTGTAGACAATATATCCGACAACAAAGGCAATGATTGGTGAGAATAATAAGGCAAAGATAATCTTTATGAATCCATCAAAATGAATCGCGCCAAAGCCGGCAGCGGCGATTGCTGCACCAGCAATGGATCCGATGATGGCATGGGAGGAACTGCTTGGAATTCCGTAATACCATGTAATTAAGTTCCAGGCAATAGCTGAAATCAATGCAGCCATGATGACGACAGAGCCGTTATCTAATGTAAATGGGTCCACGATATCCTTTGTAATGGTTTTCGCAACCCCTGTAAATGTCATCGCACCGACAAAGTTCATGATAGCGGCCATCAAAATAGCATGTCTTGGTTTTAAAGCTTTCGTTGAAACCGCAGTAGCAATGGCATTAGCTGTATCGTGAAACCCGTTAATGAAGTCAAAAGACAAGGCTAAGATCACGATTAAGACGGTTATAATTAATAATGTATCCATGATTGTTTAAAAACCTTTCATTAAGCGTTTTTCATAACGATTGTTTCAAGTGTGTTCGCTACGGATTGGCAGTAGTCTGCGATCTCTTCAAGGTTCTCGTAAATTTCTTTATATTGAATGATACGGATAGGATCCTTCTCAACACTGAACAAATGTTTAACAGATTGACGGTGCAATGTATCGCAATCGGACTCATGTTCCTTGATCTTGATAGCGATTGGACGGATATCGTTCAATTTCTTCACTGTCAGCAAGTCAACCGCACGATCAATTTCGTGTGCTGCATTGCGAATCTCATCTACAAATTTAAGCATGTATTCATTTGCATTCACGATTGAATACATTTCAAAAAGGGCAGAGCAGTGCTCTAATCCATCAAGAACATCATCCATTGTCATGGCAAGCATTAAGATGTCTTCACGCTCGATTGGCGTAATGAAGGCATTGTTCAATTCTTTGATTACTTCATGAACATGCTCATCTCCAGTTGTTTCATATTGCTTCATTGTATCGGCGAATATTTTTAAGTCGCTAATGTTCTTTAATTTATAGTCAGCAAAATAATCAGAAGCCTCTTTTAAGTTTGAGGAAATGTTCAACAGCATGACTGCGAATTTGTCCTTTTTTGATTTGAATACCATAATTACCTCCACTTTCTTTCGACAATAAAAAATAACTTTTTTGACGCTAACTAATTTTAATCCTTTTGGAAACTGTTGAAAAGAAAAAATGTGTAATTCATAAAATCTTTACAATAAGTATGTTTAACGTAATATTCATTTACAATGAATTTACATTAAGGTAATCTTCTGTAACATTTGTAACATTTAAAACCTGATTAAACGGATCTCCGATGGTTTTTGCATAAAGGTATTGTACCCAATCAAGGTGATTTGAACCAGAAAATACAAAAAGGCAGCTGACTCACCAGAAGCATCCGGTGTGCAGCTGCCTTTATCTTTTATTCGGTTTCCATTGTTTCTTCTGTCGCAGGTGAATCAGTGGATTCACCTTGGTCAATATTATAATTATATTTAGATCTATCTACAGCCGTGAATCCATCTGGTTTGTAGAATCGCAATAAATCACCATAGATGACCTTATCAGACATATCAAGCATGGTCTGTGCGTAATCTGCCATTTGGGAGGCTTCTTCTGTTTCTTCCATCAAATTACCTTCAGAGTCATAAAACTTACCATTAATCTTATTGATGGTAGGGCTCATAAAGTTACCATTACGGAATGGTACGATTTCATTATGGTCTTCTGATAGAAGGTCAGTACCCAATTGAATATAATCATCTGATTCAACACCAAGCAAGTGCATGAGTGTTGGAAGCAGGTCAACTTGACCGCCATATTGAGATTGAACGCCGCCTTCTACTCCAGGGATGTGGATAAGAAGTGGTACTTTTTGAAGCTCAGCGTTATCAAATTCAGTGATTTCTTCCTGACCGAGAATCTCAGCCATTGCTTCATTATGGTTTTCAGAAATTCCATAATGGTCACCGTAGAATACTAGAATAGAGTTGTCGTATAGACCAGATTCTTTCAGGTCTTGAACGAATTCCTCAATGGCTTCGTCCATATAGCGGGCTGTCTGGAAGTAACGGTCTACAGATCCGTCACCGGTTGCAGCTGGCCCGATTGTTGCGTCTTCCTCATCAATCGTGTATGGGAAGTGGTGTGTTACAGTAATGAATTTCGTATAGAACGGCTGTGGGAGTGATTCTAAATACTCCATAGACTGTTCAAAGAACGGTTTATCCTTTAGACCGTAACTAACAACATCCTCCTCATTCATATCATAATAGCTGGAATCGAAGAAGTTTTGGACACCCCATGACTTATAAATTTCATCACGATTCCAGAATGTCTTCGTATTTCCGTGGAAGACGGCAGAAGAGTAGCCTTTCGATTGCTCTAAGATGGCTGCTGCAGACTGATAGGTGTTCGTACCATTCGTTGTCATAGCAGATCCTTGAGGCAATCCAAACAGGGAGTTCTCAAGCAGCATCTCTGAGTCAGATGTCTTACCTTGTCCTGTTTGATGGTAGAAGTTATTGAAATACAAGGTATTCTTGTCTCTAGCCATTGAGTTAATAAATGGCGTGACTTCTTCTCCATTTAATTGATAGTCAATCAAGAAATTCTGAAAGGACTCAAGATGAATATAAATGACATTTTTTCCTTCTGCTATACCGAAATACTTATCATTCGGTTCAGCATAATTAGCCTGTACGAAGTTCTGTACCTCAACTAGGTCATCAGAATCCGCCGAAGCTTTCTGTGCGGTAGTTTTCATTGTTTTCAATCCATCATAGATGGTGTAATTGTACGTCCCTAAATATTTCACAAGGTAGTTGCGGTCGAACGTTCTAGTCAATAATTGTGGACGGTCAATTTCAGCAAGCAGGATATTGATGACCAAGAGTGCCGCACCGGTCGCCATGACAGCAGCAGTTTTGCGGAACTTAAGTCTTCCTTCGCTTGGTTTAAATTTCTTGAAAACAACTAAAAGGATCAAAATGATTGTATCTGCAAAATACAGTGGGTCATAAATGTGAAGCAATTCAGCAATGCTTCCCATCATCCCTCCGTCAAGACTGATATTAGATGTTTGTGTTAAAGTCGGCCAAGTAATGAAATCATTAAAGAATCGATAGTAGACAATATTGGCATACTGTACGATTGATAGCAAAAGGTTGATGATAATCATCCAGATGAATGATTTTCTGCCCTTGGCGAATAAAGCTAAACTAAAGAAAATAACACCTGTGCTTATTGGGTTAAACAGAAGCAAGAACTCCTGCATCGAATTGGATATTCCTAAATTGAATTCTACAACATACCCTGCATATGTCTTGATCCAAAATAGGACGACAGCGACAATTAGGAAACCAACAGGTCCACTTACACTATTCTTTAGTGTGTTGTTAAATGCACGCATTGTTTCACCTCTAAGTTTAAAAATATAGGAATTTAGCATCTTAAAATGCCTGTAAAATTCACGATAAAAAGGAATAACAATATTGAATTATAAACTGAATCTCGGAAAAGTCAAATGGCAGTTCATCGACAAATCACCCAGCAAACTACGCATTGTATCAGTTTTTGTCATCTATTAAGTGTTTCATAAGTTCAGATATATGCAATCTAGACATATTACTTATAGTATATAGGATAGGAGGGTGGAAGTCTCCTGTTGGCTTAAATTACATAAATATTCAAAAGAGGTGGAAAATATGAAGACGATTGAGACAAGTGTACGATTGAATAATGGAGTTAAAATGCCCCAATTCGGATTAGGTGTGTACAAAGCAGAAAATGGAACAGAAGTAACAACAGCAGTGGAAACAGCCCTTAAAGCTGGATACAGACTGATTGATACCGCATCCTTCTACCAAAATGAATCAGGTGTTGGAGAAGGAATCAAGCTTTCAGGTCTTAATAGAGAGGATATCTTCATCACCTCAAAGGTATGGAATACAGATCAGGGCTATGAATCCACCTTGAATGCATTCAAGAAAACACTAAAGGAGCTTGATGTCGAATATTTAGATTTATATTTAATTCACTGGCCGGTTGGAGACCGGTTCCTTGATACTTGGAGAGCGTTTGAGAAATTATATGAGGAAGGCCTCATCAAGGCAGCTGGAGTAAGTAATTTCCAAATCCATCATTTGGACAAGCTTTTAGAGAAGAGCTCGCTCGTACCTGCGGTGAATCAAGTGGAGCTTCATCCTCGTTTGACACAAGTAGAGCTCAGAGACTATTGCCAAGAGAAGAATATACAAATAGAATCATGGTCGCCGCTTGGCCGAGGCCACTTGCTTAAGGAGCCGACCATTGAGTATTTGGCTAAGAAGCATGGGAAGACTCCTGCTCAGATTATTATTAGATGGCATTTGCAAAACGAACTGGTGGTTATTCCTAAGTCGGTGACCCCAGAACGAATCGTCGAGAATGCGGATGTTTTTGATTTTACGTTGAGTCCGGAAGACATGAAGGTGTTGAATCAATTAAATATGAATGAACGATTTGGTCAGCATCCAGATCATTTTAAGTTTTAAGGAAGAGAGGGAGTCATTCCCTCTTTTTTTTATGATTTAACTTCATCTGCCACACCAAAATATCCTCTATACCCTTCCCTTCAACCGTCTAATCTACTTACAAAATTAAAAATGAAATCTTTGGCATAAATGTTTAAGGGCGGTAATCTCGGGAATTTATAGAGTACAAACGGCGCCGTTATTGAATACTCGATAGAACCTGATTCATGGAATTGAATGATCACATCAAAGGAATAATAAAGTTAAAATCAAGTCACTCGAATTTAGGGATATAAATAAGCCGGTCGGCAAACTCTAATGATGAGTTCTAGAAAGACTTTCTTTGAAACAGGAAATATCTAGGTTATGGCTTAAAAGGCCAAATTGATAAAAATTTAAGGAGGAAATAAACATGGAATTTATTATATCATTAATCGTAGGTGGATTATTAGGTTGGGTAGCAAGCTTGATCATTGGTCGTGACGTACCAGGAGGCATCATCGGTAATATCATCGCGGGTGTCGTTGGTTCTTGGTTGGGTACAGCAATCTTTGGTGAAATGGGACCAACTCTTGCAGGCTATGCGATTATCCCAGCGTTAATCGGTGCGATTATCTTGATTTTCATCGTCAGCATGATTATGAAAGCTGTTAGCAAAACAGCTTAACAAATACATGAATAAAGGTTCTTATCGGAAATGCTTGAAGCGCTCGAGGGAGAAATTCCTTGAGCGCTTTTTATTGTATGGCTATGACCAAGGAAGCGGACTTTCTACCTGAAGCTTCTGCCTTGTTAATGGCTGCAGGAAATTAAGCCTGTACGCATGAAGGGCCTGGCCGTTCATATGGGCGTACTTTCTTCCTCCATAGAGCACATCACCAGCAAGAGGATGTCCAATATGGCTCATATGAACACGTATTTGATGGGTGCGTCCAGTTTCCAAGCGGCAAGAAACGAGTGTCAGATGATCCGGCTTCATTCGTTTTATTACCTTATAATGGGTGATGGCTTGTTTACCGGAAGGGGAGACGCGCATTTTTCCTGCACGATGGCGATCTCGGCCGATAGGTGCGTCCACTGTCCCAGCTTCTTTTTGGACGATTCCGCAAACGAGTGCCGCATATGTCCGCTTAATAAGGCCTTCTGCCAATGCTGCATCCAGAAGAGCGCCTGCATAGGCGTGCTTAGCAAAAAGAATAGCCCCTGATGTATCCTTATCCAAGCGGTGAATATGCCGAGGCTTTGTTTGGATGCCTTTGACCAAGAAATAATGAGATACAGCATTTAAGAGTGTTTTTGTATCTTTCTCATTAACCGGGTGAGTATTAAGGCCTGCTGGCTTATTGATGACGAGAATATCCTCATCCTCATAAAGGATGGAGAGGGGGAGGTCAAAAGGCGGGATAGGGTTTTCCTCCTCTTCATAAATCGGGATGGAGAGAGTCTCTCCAGCTGTTATTTTTACACTCCAAGGATGAGTTTCTTCCTTATAATATAGGCTCTTGTTCATACGCCATTGATGGAGCATTTTTTTCGGCACATGAAGCTCTTCCTTCAACAGATTTTCAATGGTTCTGCCGTTCCAATTATCGGGTATAGCAATATTAGCAAATTTGTCAGTTTTATTTATTTCGAGCATAAGTTTCCCTCATTTTCGCAAGCTTTATCATTATTAGTCCTCTGTTAATCTATGGTATCTTAAAGGTGAGGGGCTGGTTCACCTGCACCATAGAAAGGTTGATGCATCATGAAAATTGTACAAGGTTCATTCCAATTGCAGGAAGAAGAAATGCGTCATGCCGTTAACAGATTGTATAAGGAAGTTTTCCCTTGTTTTTTCTCTGATGCTGATATTGAAGTCTTTAAGAAGAACAGCGTTTTAGCCTTGCCGGGTGCCAATTCCCATGCAGGCACATTAAAGGGTGCCTTTGAGATTATGGCTTGCCTGCAAACAATCCTGATTATTCTAGAGGAACATCAGACAACCGATAAAGCGGTTGAGTTATTCAACCGTAATTCACGGATACTGAACGAACTTGGGGTGTTTTTCCCATTCAATCATGAGCAGTTTTTTGGGGATGTACGAGATTTAGACTTACCCGATCACCCGACAAAGGCTGCCAATACGTATTTAATTTAATAGACCTTGCATTGAGTCCGCTTCCATCGTTTTGGAGGCGGATTTCTTTATTTGGCCACTGGCAATACATTTATACTAACACTATTAAGGCATAAGGTGAAATGCCTTAATCCATGAATATTAAGGCTTAATTCTTTTTTATGACATGCCATTCTTCAAGTTTTATTTCGAACGATTCTTATCCTCAGTTTCGAAATACATTTCACAAATCTTTTTTCGTTCAATTATTGGAGAGGACAGACCACTGATGCTTTCAAATGAATAAACGAAGGCTGCCAACACGTATTTAATTTAATTCTTGGAGAGGCCGCCTATGTCTAAAAGAAGGGGATTGCACATATATCTATAGTAATCATGACAAGCTGGAGGAAGGTATGCCTGAGAGAAAATATACCGTTAAGCCGTCATTGACGACTAGAGGATTATTACCGGAGAATCAGGAGACACCCCTTGAATTCCTGCAGGGTGATACAATGAATAACTATCAGTTCTTCCGGCGAAACCACTTTGCTTACCCAGCATTGAATCAGGCTAATTACCGTCTTCTTGTCGGAGGTTTAGTCAAGCGACCATGGAGCATATCTTTACCTGATTTATATCGTTTTCCTGCCAAGACGTTAAAAGTCACCCTTGAGTGTGCAGGCAATAAAAGAAGGCTGTTTGAACCGAAAACCTATGGAGAGCAGTGGGGAAAGGGAGCCATTAGTCAAGGATATTGGAGGGGAGTGCCCTTAGTCTATATTCTTGAGCAGGCGGGAATCAGCAGCCAGGCATCAGAGATTGTCGTGAAAGGGTATGATCATGGTTTCCGTAAGGATTCGAAGAAGGATTATCCATATGCTCGAAGCTTACCCGTGGCCAAGGCTATCCATCCAGATACGCTGATAGCTTATGAATACAATGGTCAGCCGCTTTCTTATAAGCATGGATATCCATTAAGGCTGATTGTGCCAGGGTGGTATGCGATGGCCTCAGTCAAATGGATTCGTCAAATCAGCGTAATAGAAACAGCATTCAAAGGCCCGTTTCAAGCGAATGATTATATGTATTATCCCAGCAAGGACACAGATGAGGGCTCTTATCCTGTGACTGTGCAGAATATCAACTCCACGATCCAAAGTCCGCTTGATATGGAGATACTGAGCGGTGGAAGGGTGACCATCAGGGGGATAGCCTGGACGGGAGAGGGAATGATTACGAGCGTTCAAATTAGTGTGAATGATGGGCAGAGCTGGAATGAAGCCCGAATTCATTCAACTGGTTTGCCATATGAATGGGTCTCCTGGCAATATGAATGGATTCCTCCAGGTAAGGGGGAATATTCGATTCTATCAAAGGCAACAGATTCCACAGGCAGAAGCCAAGAACGGAAGGCATTTTGGAATCGAAAGGGTTATGGGTATAATGCAATGGACCATGTGAAGGTAGAAGTACAGTAACGTGAAAAGAGGCAGGGAATCCCTGCCTCTTTGTTTTTAGATTATTTATTGGCCTGGAACCATTCCTCAAATTCTTCTTTTGAATGTTCACCGACGATTCGGCTTGTCTCCTTGCCGTTTTCAAATTTCACAAGTGTTGGTGTCGACTGGATGTTAAATTCATTCCAGCCATTCTCGTATTCAAGCAGATTATATTGGTCCACTTGCTCGTCCATTTCATCTGCTACAGGCATGAGGACTGGTGTCGTATTCATGCAATGGATACATTCGGGACTGAAGAAGTAAACAATGGCTGATCCCTCTTCTTCTAATTTCTGGTCTAACTCATCTGGAGTGATGATATTTTGATAGTTCTCATCATCGAGCAGGTCTACGGTGGAAGATTTGAGATTGTTGGTGCCATACGGATTGCCAGCTGTTTTTTCTGCCTTCTGCTGGTTCGTTAGGATGGCAATGACAGCGAAAATTAAAATGACTACAGCAGAGAAGATGAATACTTTTTTCATTTAGACTCCCCTTTATTTGTTTTCAAAACATAGATACTGCAGATAAAGATAATGAGAAAGGCTGTGAGCGCGAGTACAGGGATGGTCACAAAACCAAACCAGTTAATATAGTCGCCTGTACAAGGAATCCGCCCGCATGAAGCTGCTTTTTCGGTGAAATATGGAACCTTTTGAATTAATACATGGTAGGTGGATATACATGCGCCGATGAATGACAGTACACTCGTATAAAGCGCAATTTCATAATCCTTCTTGATGATGGCAATGGCGAGGATAATCGTGAACGGATACATCAAAATCCGTTGATACCAACACAGTGTGCATGGCTCATATCCTTTAATTTCCGAAAAATATAAGCTTCCCAACGTTGCGATTAATCCTGCAGCAAAGGCGAGGAATAACGCGTTTTCACGATTGATTAATTTTTTCATCTAATACCGCCTTCTAGTCTCTTTCTCAAATTATAGTATGATATCATAGTATTGTAAAAAGAAACACTCTTACATAAAGTGCTGAACAACATGAGAGATTGGTATGAATCGTTTGTGAGTTTCAAAGTAGAAGATTTTTTTGTAAGCGCTTCATATGTTTGGGAGGCATAGGCTATCTTTTATATAGAAAGGAGCAGGCAATTGGAAAAGCAATGGTGGAAAGATGCAGTTGTTTATCAAATTTATCCGAGAAGTTTCATGGATTCAAATGGAGACGGCATTGGAGACATTCCTGGGATTACCGCAAAATTAGATTACTTAACAGCATTAGGGGTGGAGGTTGTATGGCTTTCACCGGTCTACCAGTCTCCTAATGATGATAATGGATATGATATTAGTGATTATCGTGCAATCATGGATGAGTTCGGGACGATGGAGGATTGGGAGCGGATGCTTGATGAAATGCATAAACGCGGCATCAGGCTCGTGATGGACCTTGTGGTTAACCATAGCTCTGATGAACATCCATGGTTTGTGGAGGCACGGAAATCAAAGGATAATCCGTACCGAGATTATTATGTATGGCGTGATGGAAAGAATGGGAGGGAGCCGAATAACTGGGAGTCCTTCTTTAGCGGCTCTGTATGGGAGTACAATGAACCTACTGGTGATTATTATCTGCACCTATTCTCCAAAAAGCAACCGGATTTAAACTGGGAGAATGAAAAAGTCCGTTCTGAAGTTTATGAGTTAATGAAATTCTGGCTTGATAAAGGAGTAGACGGATTCCGGATGGATGTCATCAACATGATCTCCAAGGTTCCAGGTCTGCCGGTTGGAAACGTGGAGCCAGGATCCGAATATGCCTCTGGTGCACAGTACTATATGAATGGTCCGAGAGTACATGAATTCCTCCAAGAGATGAATGAGCAGGTTCTCTCCCGCTATGATATCATGACAGTAGGAGAGACAGGCGGTGTAACTCCGGAGCATGGTGTTCTTTATACAAACCCTGAACGCAAGGAGCTTAATATGATATTCCAATTTGAACATATGGATGTCGATTCAGGTCCTCTTGGAAAATGGGATGTAGCGCCGCTTGATTTGGTACGCTTAAAGAAAATTCTTGCTAAATGGCAAACGGACCTCCATGGACGCGGATGGAATAGTCTGTATTGGGATAACCATGACCAGCCAAGGGTCGTTTCCCGTTTTGGAGATGATGGGAAGTACAGGGTTGAATCTGCGAAAATGCTTGCTACCTGCCTTCATTTTATGCAGGGTACACCATATATTTATCAGGGTGAAGAAATTGGGATGACAAACGTCCAGTTCCCTTCTATAGAAGATTATCGAGATATTGAAACAATCAATATGTACAATGAACGGATAGCCAAAGGCTTTGACCAAGTCGAATTAATGAAGGGGATTCATGCGAAGAGCCGTGATAACGCCCGCACCCCTATGCAGTGGGATGAACGCGAAAATGCCGGATTTACCGATGGAACCCCATGGATTGGGGTAAACCCGAATTACCATGAGATTAATGCGAAGCAAGCGATGGAAGATAAGAATTCCATTTTCTATTATTACAAGGAATTGATTGCGATGCGCAAGCGCCTTCCTATCATGGTAGAGGGAAGCTTTGAATTGATTCACGAGGATAGCACATCTCTATTTGCCTATTTGAGGCATTATGAGAATGAAACCCTGCTAGTTTTAAATAACTTCACTGCAGATGAGCTGACTGTGGAGTGGCCGGACAGCTTAAGTGGACTTAAGGGTGAACGATTAATTGGCAACTATGAGGATGTAGAGTCACGATCAGCCGATGGCGAGACAAACCTGCGCCCATGGGAGTCGATTGTCTATCATTTTAGGAAATAAAGAAGGAAGCGAAGTAGACGCTAAAAATGCGTATGCTTCGCTTTTTTTGATGGAGGAATGGATGCATTGGCTGCTTTTTTAGCTGGGGAGCAGCTTGACTAGAGAAAGACTCGGAGCAGCTCTGGTTAGCCTGTAATATCAAAATAGAGTATCTGAGGAGTCGTCATTTAAGGGCGATTTATTACATCATACAAAGTAGGAGGAGGAAATCCTCTCAGCTAAATGGAATAAACCGAGCAATACTTATACCACCTGGTTTACAGAAAATCTGAAAAGGGAAAATGAATGGGAATAAAAAAGAAGCATGGGTTAAGGTGGAAGAAGGAGTGAAGGTTCATGACTGAAGAGCTGGATTTAACGAAGTTTGAGCATAGGCTAGAGATCAGGCAGACACAGCGGAAGGATATTGATGCAATCATTAAACTGCAAGCGATATGTTTTCCTGGGATGGAGCCTTGGAAGAGAGAGCATTTAGAAAGCCATTTGGAGATTTTCCCAGAGGGACAATTCTGTGCGGAGCTGAATGGTGAGATTATTGGCTCCTGTTCAAGCTTGATTATCAATTTCGATGAATATGATGACCGTCATACTTGGTCCGATATTACAGATGACGGATATATCACCAATCATAATCCGGATGGATACAATTTATATGGAATCGAAGTAATGGTTCACCCAAAATACCGCAAGATGAAGGTCGGCTATCGCTTATATGAGGAAAGGAAGGAACTTGCCCGGAGGCTGAACTTAAAGAGCATCATTATCGGCGGTCGCATTCCGAATTATCATAAATATTCAAGCGAAATGAGCCCAAGAGAATATGTGGAGCAAGTGCGTTTACATAAAATTTATGACCCCGTTTTATCATTTCAGCTATTAAATGAATTTACTTTAATGCGTATTAATCCCAATTACTTAGAGGATGACCTGGCCTCCCAGAAGTATGCGACATTAATGGAATGGAACAATGTCGATTACCATCCTCAAACAAAAAGGTTCTATAAGACTGCCCTTCCGGTGCGTATCTGTGTCGTGCAATATATGATGAGGAAAATCACATCCTTTGAGGATTTTGCCAGCCAGGTGGAATACTTTGTGGATGTAGCAGCTGATGCGGAATCTGATTTTGCCGTCTTTCCGGAAATCATGACCACACAGCTGATGTCCTTCTTGGATGAGAAATCACCAAGCCAGGCAGTACGCAAGGTGACAGACTTCACAGAGCCATATATTGAGCTGTTCACAACACTTGCAGTCCGCTATAACATCAATATTATCGGCGGTTCTCACTTTGTGAAGGAAAAGGATGAAAATATCTATAATATCGCTTATTTATTCAGAAGAGATGGAACAATTGAGAAGCAGTACAAGCTTCACATTACGCCAAATGAACGAAAGTGGTGGGGAATCAGCGCCGGTGATGAAGTGAATGTATTTGATACAGACTGCGGGAAGATCTCCATGCTTATATGCTATGACATAGAATTCCCAGAGCTTGCCCGGATAGCGACAGATAAGGGAGCAAATATCATCTTTACTCCGTTTTGTACCGAGGACCGGCAGGGGTTTTTACGCGTGAAATACTGTGCGCAGGCAAGAGCGGTAGAGAATCAAGTTTACACCGTCATTTCTGGTACGGTCGGCAATCTCCCGCAGACGGAGAATATGGATATTCAATATGCACAATCAGGCATATTTGCCCCGTCTGATTTTGAATTTGCCCGAGATGGTGTAGTCGGGGAGACGAATGCCAATATTGAAATGGTCTTAATTGGCGATGTCGATTTGGAAATCTTAAGAAGGCAGCGTCTTTCCGGGACAGTTCGTCAGCTGAAGGACAGACGGAAGGATTTGTATGAAGTCAAGTATAAAAGATGATGTAAAATTGCCATATTTTTAAATAATTGATATTTCTAAATAATATTCATTTTATGCGTAATTTTTAGTAATATTAAGGTATATTACAAGTTGTCTTATTTGGGAGGAGTTACCAAAATGGATTGGAAAGCAACCTATAAAAAATGGAATGATTATCTGGATTTAGATAAAGAATTACAAGAGAAATTGACGGCTCTTGCAGATGATGAGAAAGCTCTTGAAGATGCTTTCTATAAGAACCTGGAATTCGGCACAGGCGGTATGCGCGGAGAAATCGGCGTCGGTACAAACCGCATGAACATTTACACAATCCGTAAGGCGACTCAAGGCTTTGCCTCCTATATCAGAGAGCATGGTGAGGAAGCAAAGAAACGCGGCGTTGTTATCGCGTATGATTCTAGACACAAATCTCCTGAGTTCGCAATGGAAGCTGCAAAGACATTAGCGACTAATGGCATTCAAGCATTTGTATTTGACAGCCTTCGCCCGACTCCGGAGCTATCCTTTGCCGTTCGCCATCTAAAAGCAGCCGGCGGAATTGTCATTACAGCGAGTCATAATCCTCCTGAATACAATGGTTACAAAGTATACAATGAAGATGGCGGTCAGCTTCCACCGCTTGATGCTGACCATTTAATCGAGCTGGTTAATGCGATTGAAAATGAATTAGCCATTAAGGTAGAAGACGAAAAATCCCTGCAGGATAAAGGGTTGATTAAAATCATCGGACCAGAAGTGGATGATGCCTACAATGAGAAGGTATTAACCATTTCTGAACAGCCTAATTTGTCTAAGGAAGTTGATGTGCATGTGGTCTTCACCCCGCTTCATGGTACAGCGAATTTATCTGTACGCCGCGCCCTTGCTGACCTCGGCTATGAGAATGTAGCGGTTGTTAAGGAGCAGGAGCTTCCAGACCCTGAATTCTCTACTGTATCTTCTCCAAACCCTGAAGAACATGCAGCATTTAAGCTTGCCATTCAAAAAGGTAAGGAAACAAATGCGGATATTCTTGTGGGAACAGACCCGGATGCAGACCGTGTTGGTGTGGCGGTTAAAGATGAGAGCGGTGAATACACCGTATTGACTGGAAACCAGACAGGTGCATTATTCCTTGACTATATTCTTTCCCAAAAGAAAGAAAAAGGCGAGCTTCCATCTAATGGGATTGTCTTCAAAACCATCGTTACATCTGAATTTGGCCGTAAAATCGCCTCCAGCTATGGCATGAAGACGGAGGATGTTTTAACCGGCTTCAAATTTATCGGGGAGAAAATTAAGCAATACGAGGAATCCGGCGAATATGCCTTCCTCTTCGGATATGAGGAAAGCTACGGCTCCTTAATTAAAGATTTTGCACGCGATAAAGATGCTGTCCAAGCTGCCGTAATGGCCGTTGAGATTTGTGCACACTACAAACGCCAAGGCAAGACCGTTTATGAAGCCCTTCAAGATCTATATGAGAAACATGGTTACTATTTAGAAGGCATGCGTTCCTTAACACTGAAAGGAAAAGAAGGCGCTGAGAAGATTCAGCACATACTTTCCCAATTCCGAAGCACTCCGCTTGCATCACTGTCCGGTGTAAAAGTAACAGCTGTGGAGGATTACAAAGAGAGTGTAAGAACAGAAATCGCCACAGGCAATACATCTGAAATCCATCTTCCAAAGTCCAATGTCATCAAATATTTCTTTGAGGATGAATCATGGGTTTGCTTGCGTCCATCCGGTACAGAGCCTAAAATCAAGTTCTACTTTGCCGTAAAGGATGACAGCAAACAAGCAAGTGAACAAAAACTTCAACAATTCATGAATGAAATGATGGAAAAGGTTGAACAAATCTAATCCTATGTAATGCAAAGGAGAGTTGGCTACTGCCAACTCTCCTTTTTGCCTTGTTCGCATTGTTCGCATTTAGCCGTATAATTTTCCCACCACAGAAAAAAATAACGATAACTAGAATGTTTGATTTGCCCACTCTTCCTCATAAGGAAGGAAGGTGGCGTGGTCAATATATTGCAAAAGGTCAGTCAGCGTCTTTTCGATGGAGCGATAATCCTTCGAAAAGTGATAGGCATGCAAGAAATGTTCAATTTTCTTGGACAAAAAGTGGTCATGCGTCCGCACCATCAGAATGAGGAGATTATCCCATTCTGAGCGGTGTGTATAGTACAGTGCCCGGTCGTAATCAACCTTGTTCAATGTAATCACTCTCCTTCATGTCGAGGAGTTAACAATAGTTTGTTCAAAGGGTCTTTTTTATCACCCTGTAAAAGTTGGGCGGTTTGTTAAATGAGAAACTTGACGTACGGAAGGTATAGAAGCGCCATACTGCCAATGGTCTTGCTGCTTAGCTTGTTCATGTATTTTCTGCTTGGGGAATCGACAATCGCTTTGGCAGATTCTCCTTATACATATAATGATTTGGAGCATGACTTGGTGTTACTTCAGAGTCGATATCCGGATAAAATCTTTTTATGCTCGATTGGCAAATCTGTCTATGGCCGTGAGCTGTATGCCGTAAGAATCGGAACAGGCAAGAAGGTTATCCTGCTAAGCGGTGCCCATCATGCGAGGGAATGGATGACCTCAATGCTGTTGATGAAGATGGCAGCTCTTTATGCCGCTGATAGTAATGAGGCGCCGTTACTGGATGCAGGGACCATCTGGATTGTACCAATGGTCAATCCGGACGGGGTGGCAATCCAGCAAGGGGATTTCACAGACATTCCATGGAAGGAACGAATAGGTTTGTGGAAAATGAATCACCTTTCTTTTTCATTTACCAAGTGGAAGGCCAATGGAAGGGGAGTGGATTTAAACCGCCAATATCCGGCTGGGTGGATGGAAATCAATACGGGAATCCAGCGCCCCTCTTATCAATTCTATAAAGGAAAATCACCTTTAAGTGAGCCAGAAACAGAGGCACTTGCCGAATTTACGAAAATAATTCGGCCGGCCATCTCCGCAGCCTATCACAGTACAGGTCAGGAAATCTTCTGGCATTATCGAACGCACGGCTTGCAGAAGGACCGGGATTACCGAATTGCCAAGATTGTTGCGGAAAGAACGGGCTATCGACTCTCTAAGCCGGATAAACATGCTGTAGGGTCTGGATTTACGGATTGGCTAATTGAAGAATATAAAATCCCAGCGATGACAATTGAAATCGGGACTGAACGAGAAAATACGGAGGTCCCTTTGCGGGAGTTTGAAGCAGAGTGGAAGGCAAACCGTGATATCGGCTGGATTCTCCTTAAGGAAGCACTTCGTTTGCGGTAGAAATAACGAAGGCTTGCGTCATTTTCGGGCTACTTCCTCATACATTGATATAAGGACTTATAGTGGAGGTGTAACGAAAATGATAGCAGATGAACACAAGAATTTAGAGTATGCCATCAAAGAGATAACCGAGATTGCGCAAGGATTTGGACTCGACTTTTATCCGATGCGCTATGAAATTTGTCCACCTGAAATCATTTATACCTTTGGTGCCTACGGCATGCCGACTCGATATTCCCATTGGAGCTTTGGTAAACAATTTTTCAAGATGAAGCTGCATTATGATGTCGGTTTAAGCAAAATATATGAACTAGTCATTAACTCGAACCCGTGCTATGCCTTCCTGCTCGACAGCAATTCCTTGATTCAAAATAAACTGATTGTTGCCCACGTGTTGGCGCATTGCGATTTCTTTAAGAATAATATCCGTTTCACAAACACGAAACGGGATATGGTCGAAAGCATGGCCGCAACTGCAGAAAGGGTCAGGCAATATGAAATTGAATACGGCAAGCTTGAAGTGGAAAAATTCCTCGACTCCGTACTCTCTATTGAAGAGCATATAGATCCATCCTTATTACGGCCAAAGCTGAGCTGGACGATGGATGAAGAGGATACAGAGGATGAATCGCCTCATATTGTCACGCCCTATGATGATCTATGGAGCATGGATACGAACAAGAAGCCAGAGAAGAAGAAAAAGACAAAGAAATTCCCGCCAAGACCTGAAAAGGATATCCTTTTGTTCATTGAACAATACAGCCGCACACTCGAAAATTGGCAGCGTGATATCCTGACGATGATGCGTGAGGAAATGCTCTATTTCTGGCCGCAGCTGGAGACAAAGATTATGAACGAAGGCTGGGCAAGCTATTGGCATCAGCGCATCCTCCGCGAGCTTGATCTCACGAGCGGGGAATCCATCGAATTCGCAAAGCTTAATGCAGGAGTCGTGCAGCCGTCAAAGACAGGAATCAACCCGTATTACCTCGGCATCAAAATTTTTGAGGACATCGAGGAGCGGTACAATAACCCGACAGAAGAAATGAAGAAGCGCGGCGTCAAGCCAAACTCTGGCCGCGAGAAAATGTTTGAAGTCCGCGAAATTGAATCAGATATTTCCTTCCTCCGCAATTACCTCACGAAGGACCTGGTCATGCGCGAGGATATGTATCTCTTCCAGAAGAAAGGCCGCGATTACAAGATCGTCGATAAGGACTGGAAATCTGTGCGCGACCAGCTCGTCAGCATGCGTGTTAACGGCGGCTTCCCGTATATTACGGTTAATGACGGGGATTACCTCAAGAACGGCGAGCTGTACTTGAAGCATTGGTTTGAGGATATTGAGCTGGATGTGAAGTATTTGGAGAAGGTATTGCCGCATCTTCATTATTTATGGGGGCGGACGGTTCATATTGAGACGGTGTTGGAGGGCAAGGAGATTGTGTTCAGCTATGATGGGAAGAATGTGAATCGGAAGTATTTATGAGTGAAAAGTCATAAATACTGTTGATTAATTAGATTTAAATAAGGAAAATGCTTGAAGAGACCATCAAAACCCTACGGTTATTTGATGGTCTTTTCAATTGCCAGTGTATTGTTTTTGATACATAAGTTACTTTCTACTTGAAAAGAAATAGCATAAAACCTCACTCCGATCCAATGGATAAATGATGAAGATAGAAGATGCGGTAAGGGCTAAGAGAAAAATCTTCAAAGAGCAGTAATCCTTTTTCCTCGGTTTCAAGCCGTAATTCTTCGAGCGCGTCTTCTACAACCTCTGGATACTCCATAAAGGCCGATTGGAAGTCTCATATGTCGTATCGAAGAGGGAAACGAACAATTGGTGAAGGATGGCCGTATCCTCTTCACTGACTGTGTAGATGACGGAGGAGTTCCCTTTGACCGCCAAGGCGCTTTTTTCGCCTTCTTCTCCCACCCAAAGCATGATAGTTTGGTTTCGTCCACGGTTGTCTTCGATTTTTACTTCATATTCAGGATCGCCTAATTCAACCGTGCCTTCCATTTTCTCGGCTCGGTCGATGACCCCTTGAAAGGCCTCGAGCGTTGATAAATCGATCGGCTCAAACTCATTCGGATTACCAAACTCAGTAAAATCTCCTGGCTTTGAAACGATGATTCCCTCCAGTGTTCGTTCTTTCATCAGGTCCTTTTGGGCTAAGCACCCTTCTAAGCCCATCGAGAACAACGAGCCTAAAATGATGGCCAATAAACCAGTTTTCATCGTACATCGTCCTTTCTATGAAGAGGAGGTTAATGGTTTTATTAATTATATTGTTAAGTTTATTGAGAAATGAATGGCCTCTTTTTAAAAGGCTGTTTGTAAAGATTGTTGCTTTTGAATAAAAAGGGAAGCTGCTATCCGTTTTACTGTACAATTGGATTGGGAGTGTCTTCGTGAACAAGCGGGCAGTTTAGCTTTAGAAGGATTTTATGATTACTCCGATTGATATTACATTGGATTAAGGGGGAATTTAGATGTTGAGGGGATACTGGAAGAATATTTTATACATACTGAACCATAAAATTAATGTTCTTGTTGAATGCTGGAAAGAGGGTTTATACCTCCAAGGAATTACCCACGATTTATCAAAACTATCCCCAAAAGAATTTTCTCCGTATGCAAAGAAATTTTTCTCAAGTAAACAACTAAGTGAAGACGATGAATTAAGATGGAGATACGCATGGCTGAATCATCAACACAAAAACAAACATCATTGGGAATATTGGGTTGTTGATCCGAACAAGAAACTAGCTTTACCAATGCCAAAAAAGTATTTACTTGAAATGGTTTGTGACTGGCGTTCTTTTTCAAGAAATTGGGGCAGGAGGGTAAAACCAGCAACTTTAAACCTGACTGATAGGATAATACTGCATCCTGACACGAAGAAAGAGCTAGAATACATTTTGAATAACAGAAGGAAGGGTGACTCTAAGGAAACTTCCTTATTATCAAAGAAGGTAACATGATTTTGGAAAAATGTACTTAAACAGGTGGAGTGTGTATTAATTAATTGTTCGATTAAGAGTGCATAATTCCCAGGAAGAATTAACGCACTTTTATGTTGAGCTCGTTTTGGTACAAAAGGGGCAGGATGGCGGAAGAAGGAATAATTTGGGAGTTGTAGAGTGTAATAAACAAACATAATTGAAAGAGAGGTTTTTAAAGTGGCTGAAGTAAAAAAATTATTAAATGAATTTACTAAAGTTCACGATGAATTTATCGCTGATTGGAATGAAGCAATGATTTCAGGCGACACATCTTTATTAGATAGAATGACTGAAGATTATTATGTTGCATTTTTTAAAAGTATAAATGACAAACCAATTATGTTTGATAAAGAAGAAGCAGTCACTGGAATGAAGCAATCAGTTATGCATTTTTTAGAGGCTGAAAAGAAGTTTGAAAATAGAGTTATTCGTCTTAGAAATAATGAAAATGCAGTGGTATTTTATGAACAGATAATTGCGAAAAACGAGGTTATATTAGCAAGACTATTTACCATAGAAAATTGGGGATTTATTAAAAATAAATGGGTAATTGTAAGGGAAACGGAAGAATCTATTAATTAGTTGAGTCACGCTTCTTCAACTATAAGGGACATTGGTCCAAGAAGATTAATGCCCTTTTCTGTTGAACTCCTTATGGAAGAAAAGGGGCAGGATAGCTCTATAAGAAGTAACCAATAAAGGGAAAATAATACAACGAATAGAAGTAGTTATAGTAGTTATATATAAAGAGGAGGGAGGTTTTTTGACGGATATCCAAATTGTTGAACTAGATACCAAAATCCTTGAAGGAATAGGGAGTTATTGTCTCAGAAGTAAAAAAAACTCGCTTGGATACATTAACAAAAATAAGTGGCTAAACGAAAGATTTGAGGAAGGCTTAAAGTATATTCAATTATTTGATAACAATAAACAAGTAGGTTTTATTGAATTTACTGACGCAGAGTGTTCCTCAAGAGTAGTTCACGCTGATAATTATTTGGTAATCCATTGTCTTTGGGTAAGTGAAACTGGAAAAGGGTATGGAACTAAACTAATTAACAATTGTCTTGAAGATGCAAAAAGACGCTCTAAGCAAGGCGTAGTAGTGGTAACAAATTCTGAAACCTCTTGGACACCAAGCAAGGATATCTTTTTAAAGAAACACTTTAAATTGGTAGATACAGCACCTTATAATTTTGAGTTACTCGTTTATCAATTTGAAGATAGTACATCACTACCTTTTTTTCCTACTAATTGGGATGAAAGAGTTAAAAAATTTAGCGAACTTACTATACTACGTTCGTTTCAATGTCCTTATGTAGAAGTTGCGACAGAAAATATAATCGAGGGTGCAAATAAATT
>NZ_LFZV01000001.1:3289539-3295576 GCF_001183965.1 Bacillus sp. FJAT-27916 | reverse complement strand
ATTTTCAACATCGACGATCCCTCTCTTTTGTAGTGATACGTCGATTATCCGTGATTAGTGAGGAATTTTAAATCGGTGTTATTGAGTATTTTAACTCCGGCAGTGACATGTACAATTGTTCGTTCATTTCCGATGTTCAAAAAGCATCTAAATACAGCAAACAGAGCGTATTTCTTTTCCCCACCGAACCGTTTTATGGCAATATCGATTGCTTCTTTCTCTATTTTCCTAGATTTTTTTAACGCATTCACAGTTTCCGAAAGATAACTTTTCGTGATTTTTATGGAATTATTATTACCTTTTGATAGATTTGACCTTATTTTTGATGTGACTTATATACTTATTTACAGAAAATTTGCAATTTTATATATACAAGGATAATTCATCTGTGTTACCTTCTAATTGTAATATAATAACAATTTTGGATGTTTGAGGATGATTAAGAAGTTGGCTTTGGGAGTTGTAGCAAGTAGCATGTTGTTAGGGTTCGGAGTGGGAGATCTTGGTGGGGCATCAAAGGCAGAAGCGGCAGTGCCAGTTGAGGCTAGCATTTCACCAAAAAATGTTTCACGAACTGGCAGTTCTACATCTGTCACTAAGACATTGAGTTGGGGTGGCGGTACTGGCTCCTCTTACCATGTATATTACAACGATGGAAAATATGCCGCTATTGATGACCGGTATTCAAGTTACCGAACTACCAATACTTCCAGTTATTCTATCTCATCAAGCACTACTTCAAAGACTTGGAACGATTTTTTGAGAGTAACGGGAAGTAAAGTCGCTACTGACTCAGGTACTATCAAATTATCTAGGTAATGGTCGAATCATGCACATAGACTGCTCTGGCGGTCTATGTGTGTTATAACAATGTAATGAATTGGGGTATCGAGATGTTATATGTACATAATCTTATGAAGAAGTATGGGAACAATGAAACACTGAATATATTAGACGGAGTGAACTTAGAGGTTAAAGAGGCTGTATGGTGCAGCATAGTCGGTCCATCTGGGACAGGTAAATCTACTTTATTGAAGTGTATCGCCGGGCTTCTGAAACCCGATGACGGTTCGGTACGCATGCTTAATCATGATATATATTCGATGACAGAAGAAGCACGGAGTAATTTTCGAAGAACGAATATCGGATTTATCTTTCAGGATTTTAAGCTCTTATCCCATTATTCGGTTCTAGAAAATGTCATTATGCCGTTGCTCTATGACAAGGATCGCAAATGGCTTATGGAAAAGGCGAAAGATTTATTAAAGTTGGTCGGAATTCCTGAATCCCTGCACAATCGGCTGCCCGATAGTCTGTCAGGAGGAGAAAAGCAAAGGGTTGCTATTGCAAGGTCAATAATTGGCGATCCTGAGATTATATTATGTGATGAACCTACAGGGAATTTGGATACAAAGAATCGAGATCGAATCATCGAATTGCTATTAAACATACAAAAGCGTGGAACCACAATCATTTGTGTCACCCATGACCTTGAGGTCGCCGAAAAAGGGGATTGTGTATATCGTCTAAATGAGGGGCTGTTAACGAAAGAAGAGATGATTCATCTATGATTAGACTCATCATCAGCCGAATACTAAACAGGAAAATCATTTCGCTCATCATGGTTATTGCCTTTTTGAGCATATTCTTCCTCATTCCGCTTGGTTCCCAGTACACCCTTCAGTCACAAGTTTCAGTAAAAAATACACTAGAAAAGCACGGCAGAGGAAGCTATGACATTTTGCTGCGACCATCTGACTCACGAACCGAGATTGAAAAGACAATCGGGATTGTGGAAGAAAATTATGTTGGAGACGGCAAAGGTGGAATCTCCATATCCGAATGGGAGGAAATCAAGGATAATCCTGATATTGAAGTGGCCGCCCCTGTTGCCTCTCTTGGATACTTCACCGGAAGGCAAGCGTCCATTATATTGCCTCCTTTGGAACATCCAGCTCGATTCAAATGGCAATTCTACACATCGGATGGGCTAAATAAATACCCATTAGGAGAGAAACAAATCCTAACCTATTTCGATAATTCCAAGCCAGATAACCTCGAATATGTCTGGTATCCACAAGGACAGGATATGTTGGCGGGCAAAAGCATGTATGTTGTCCTGCCCCCTAGCTATCATTTATTGACAGCTATTGACCCAGAAAGCGAGAAACAATTAACCGGGATAGATTTTTCAGATTTATATGCTGACCTAGATGACCCTAAATTTTCTTTGTTCAGCCAAATGAGACAGAATTACAATAATCCACCTGTTATCAAGGTTTTACAGAGAAGTGAAATTGACAATCAAATTCATATGGAACTTTCGGTAGAGAAATTGGATGTTAGCCTTGCAGATTATAAGAAAAAACTAGGCTTAACGGATGAGCAGATACTATTGAATGCGTATGAAAAAAAAGATGAATTGGGGAAGGTCGTAGAAGAGTTAAATAAGGAGCCTGGTTCAGACAGAAAGGATTTTGACTTTGACCTTTCTATATTCCAAAGACCTTTTGAGAGTGTAGCCATGAAGATTAGAGATGATTTTAAGGTGGAGACGTCCAATGGGTCTATGTATAGCTTTAACACCTCTCAATACTATACAGCCCAGAAAATTGATTACAAGTTCAAAGGCGAACAAATTCAGGTTGAAAAGGTTCAAGAAGGGAATCCCCCTTCCTATAAAGAAGTGGTACAAAAAGGGGCTGGTCTAGAAGAATCTGATGAAGTTCCATTCATGATCTTGCAAACGGGTGAATTCACGGCAAGCGAGAAGAAAGGACAATTAGCTTCCAGTCCTTTGGGTATTTATTCAACTAGCACGACGACCACATCCAAGGGAGAGTCATTGACTCCGACATCAGTCCCAGGCAGCTTTGTTCCTGCACCTAGCAGCGGAGTCACAACATTGGATTCTGCTGAACTCGTTAAGGGAGATAAACCAATTGACGCCATTCGGATTCGTATTGATGAAATCACGAAATATGATGCCTCCGCACAAGCAAAAATAGAGAATGTAGCGAAAGATTTGTTGGAGGCAGGCTATGAAGTGGATATTGTCGCAGGTTCATCATTCAAGGAGCAACAATTGGAGGTTGAAGGTATCGGACAAGTGACAGAGCCGTGGACAACCCTGGGTGTAGCTCAAGCAATAGAAACCAGTTGGAATAAGACCATTAATGTCGCCTTATCACTATTCTTTCTATTTGGCCTATCTTGGCTGATGGCTCGTTTAGTCTTTGAAAAAAATATTTTAAAGGCAGAGAACCAAACATTGTTCCTCATAGGTTGGTCTCCAAAGAAAATACTCCAACGGAACTATTCAGAGCAAGTAATTTTGCAAAGTCTTGCTTTCTTAACAGCTTTTATATTGTTGTTCTTCGTTTTTGAAAAAAGCTATGCGTTTCTATACGCAATGGGACTCTTCCTGTTTTCGTTAGTCATCACATATGGAGTGTTGGCAAGAGAGGAGAAATCTCGAGTACGATTGGAAGCGTATAAAAACTTTTCAAGCATTAGGCATTATCTATCCATCATTGCACCGACCATGTTGACCTTATTTACTTCTACTTTCCTCTTAATTGTACAGATGGCTATCATCGGGGAAACAATATCTGAAATGGATAACACGACCATGGGCCAATTCATCAACAATCAAACATTGACCATACAAATGACTATCGTTGCTATGACCATTATATTAACCGTTGTGAGTATGATAGAAGGTGTTCATTCATTGATTTTAAAAAGAAAAGATGAATTCAATATGTATCACACGATTGGGTGGACTAAATCCACTATTTTAAAACATTTCTTAAAGGAAGTATTACTGTGGGTCATGATAGCAATCTTTGCTGGTGTAATTGGCGGATATTCACTACTCGTTATACTAAAAGTACCGTTACTCTGGTGTATGATTGGGCTACTGTTTTCATTGATTAATATCATCATTCCAATCTTAACGGTGGTGCTAGCGAAAAAGTATGAAAATGACTGAAACCCATCGTCGATAATATTTAGGGGATTTATCCCTAATCTCCATGTTCGCATCGATTGCTCTGGTTGAGAAATATAGGATGTTCCCAACTCGAACCTTGCCATGGCTGGATTGTTCCAGGAGCTCATTGATTTCGTGCAGGTATTTCCTGTTGATTTGTGAATTGGTCATATTCAGTTACTCCTCTCCGTTACATTAGTCGGTTTTTCCTCAGTATAACCGCATAAGCGAAAAAAAGACCGACATCCCTTTTCGGGATGTCGGTCCGGTTATCCATATGTTATCGGTATGAGGCCGTTTTCGATTTCTTTTTCCAAGATGCCATGACAAGCATTTATCCGGGTTGGGTACCAATACGTCTTACTGTCATACACGACTACAATGAGGTTTAGCCTTCCCAATTCGCAAGCGACATGACTGCATTGTTGCTCCAAACGAATATAAGTTGGGATAGTAATGCGTAATCATCTAATGAGGCGTTGATCTAAGAAGGATTCATGTTCTTTTATGTTGAACTCCTTATGGAAGAAAAGGGCAGTTTAGCGGAAGAAGGATTTTGGTTTTAAAATGAAGAATTATCTACCAATAGGCACTTGATCTTCCTATGTTTTATATAGGAACAAGGGGGAACTGTGATGATTTTAGACTTAAAAGGCGAACATAAAATGGAACCAGTTATAGGAATGCTTTACGCAATGGTAGATGAAAATTATAAACGGTTAAAATCCATTGTTGCTGGTATGTCGCAAGAAGAATTAGATTACAAGGGTCCTAATCAGAAATACAACAGCACAGCCCAATTGCTAAAGCATTTATCTTATGTTGACCTAAGCTGGGTATTTAGAATAAAGGGAGAAATGATACCCAAAGAATATGAAGAAAAATTGGGTCCAATGTTAGATGAAAATGGCCAATTACCGTTAATCAAAGGCATTTCTTTGGAGGTAATCATTAATCAATATGATGATGTTGTAAATATGATTAGGAATTTATGTTATCAGCTAACAGATAAACAATTAAATCATATAGTTAATTATGAAAATGGAAACCAAGCAACAATCCAATGGGGGATTTGGCATATAGCCGATCATAGTAGATATCACCAAGCTCATATCAATCAACTGCGTAAATGGTATAGCCTTAAATTAGTGTGGTGATTGAGATATATGAGCAGGCGTTTTTACTAAAGGGGCAGTTTAGCGGAAGAAGGATTTCCTTCATCAACTCTAGAATAGTAAATAACAAGGTATTTTAAGTAAAGGATAATTGATGAGGAAGGAGGTCGATTTTATGGGATTCTGGTATTTCCTCATATTATTTATAGGTATCTTTTTAATGGCTATGGCTTTTATAAAACGTTCAATAAATGCGGTAAAAAAACTGACTCTGTTGTTATTAGGAGTTTGTATGATTACTTTCTCTTTATTTATGTTCCAAGACGGTAGTGCAGAAATTGTGGATAATTTATTAAAATCTTTTAATATCAATTTGTGAAAACTTGTATGTTTTAAAAAATATACTTAAAAAAACGGGGGGCGTTGACCCAAGCAGGATTAATGCCTTTTTATGTTGAACTTCTTATGGAAGAAACGGGGCAGCGCGACAAGTTTTGTTATAAGCACTCCGGTGCGAAAGACGAGGAATTTCCACAGAAACTCTAACTTTATAACCGAGGATAGGAATGATAAAACCATGTATTTTGAAACTATCCCATTGATACTCCTGCATGCGTCATAATGGACAGATTATGGGGTATGAAGCTCAGGTGAAGTCGGCAGAACAAAGGCTAAAGCCATTCCTTTCAGGATAAAGGTATGCCAATGGATATGCCGGATGGCTGAAAAACTAAATAAGGTGAGAATTTTCTTACACAAAGAACGGACGAACTTCCGAATGTACAGGTCTAGAGTTTTGAACAATAGGAAACTATTGTACCACCCTTACGGTGGTGTGAGTGATGTGGAGTAAAAATTGCCCCTCTGAAACACGTTATATCGAACAATGGCGGTATCCAGCTCACAGGCTTACAGGAAGCACCTACGT
>NZ_LFZV01000001.1:3273712-3288289 GCF_001183965.1 Bacillus sp. FJAT-27916 | reverse complement strand
GGGAAAAGCCGGAGATAACTTCAAACGCTTACCTATTGCTACGAGTAGTTTAACAAGAGAAAATAAAGGGTTATATCCTTTTTCTAGAATTTTGTTGGCAGGAGTCGATGTTATGAAAAGGTTAGTAATTATAACAGTGGGTAAAACCCACTCTGGCAAAACTACATTTGCGAAGGCATTAGAGAAACAGCTAAATAACTCTTTTGTAATGGACCAAGATAACAACGCTGAATTTATTAATTCTTACTATAAGATCTTACAACCAAAACGAGGACCTAATACTCTTAAGCACTCTATTTCAAAATTAATTGTCGATTATGCCAAAGAAAATACTCATCTTCACTTTATTATTAGCAACTCAAATAGAAGTCGAAGTGGACGATTGTTTTTACTTGAAGAATTGTTTAATACAGATGAGTTTGTTCGCATTTTGGTTCATTTTGATATTCCTGATGAAGTTCTTGAGGAACGAATAACTCTAAGCAAAAGAAGTACAAATATATTTAGGGGTGCGTATTCAAACTTTAAGGATGTACTTGTTAAACAACAGGTAGAATCTTTAAAAGAAGATATTGTAGACCCAGTAGAAGGTGAAGCAGATCATTTATTTGTAATTAAAAATAACGAGGAAGTTAATCAAGTTATTCAAAATATAGTTCAAATTGCTAACTTACATAAATTAAGTTTGTGAATAATTGTACTTAAACTATCAGGGGCGTTCGTATTATAGAGTTCAGCCAGATCTTTCTGGTTGAACTTTTTTTATATGGATTTATTCTATCAGTAGCCAGGGTAGAACGTACGGGGGCGTGGGACATTGATCCCGTCGACTAAACTGTTCACCCCCTACTAGTAGAAATATGTTTGAGGCTGGTTGGGACTTAGATCTCGTATAACAAGCGAAGATATAATACTACTTGAGGTATTAGGGGTTACTGGTGAATACGCAATAGGAGGAGAAAGAATGAACCCGGTTGTGGGTATAGACGTAGCTAAAGAAGTAAGTGAAGTACAGGCTTTTTTAGATAAAGGAAAGCCTTATGGAAAGAGCTTTTCAATTAAGCATAATCGTGAAGAATTAGATGGTTTTATAGGTTTTTTAGAGGAAATTAAATCAATGACAGGTCACACACAGGCCGGTGGTTATATTGGAATCAACGGGGCATTATCATACTCCTGTTATTCAATGCTTAGAAGAGAATGATGTACTTTATATTCTGTTGAACCCTATCATTTCTCACCAAGCAAAGAAATCCAGTTTAAGAAAAGTAAAAACAGATGCATTTGATGCCTATCAGTTATGTGTCCTTTATTACAAAGAGGATTTTGAACCTTATAAATTGAGGGGAATTCAACTGATGAACCTGCGTAACCTTTCTAGGCAACAGGAGATCGTGACGAATATGTATGTGGAAGCAAAACTGCAATTTCACACGATTTTAGATCAGACTTTTCCTGAATACAGAAAGGTATTTGGAGATCTTTTTTCAAAAGTATCCTTATCAATATTAAGAGAATATCCAACTTCGGAGAAGATTCTAGAGGCGGATGAAGAGGACCTGGCGGAACGAATAAAAGGGTATTGTCCAACTCGTTCTATTCAGTGGGCAAGAGAGAAAGCAAGGAAATTGATCCATTCAGCTACTCAAAATCCTTTTCAAAAGGTGATGTATCAAAGCCATCTCATCAATCTTAATATGTATATAGACATCTTATTTCATTACCAAGGACATCTGTCGGAATTGGAGAACCAAATGATATCCCTGGCAAATGAAATAGAAGAATATAAGATTATCCAATCAATACCTGGGATTGGAGAAAAAATCGCTGCCACGATTATTTCTGAAATCGGTGAAATTGATCGGTTTAATCATCCTAAGAAACTAGTTGCCTACGCTGGAATTGATCCCAGTGTACATTCCTCTGGGAAGTTTACAGCTACGACGAATCATATAACGAAACGGGGTTCCAGCAGGCTAAGACACAGCTTATATCTAGCTGTATTATGTGGAATAAGGAGTTCCAGAAATAAAAAGCTCAAAGAGTTCTACGACAAGAAACGCTCAGAAGGAAAGCCTTTGAAAGTGGCAATTGTCGCTTGTATTAATAAACTTCTTCACTGGATTTATGCTTTATTAAAAGGCAAAGAACATTTCCTGGATATAGCTTAAAAAGGTTATCCAACCACATAAAGAAAAACCTTCCATTTGGTATGCCTAAAAACAGTATAGCATATAAAAAAATGAATTTTACAGAGAGATATTGACATCCTATTAGCTGGTTTAGTCAAATAACAAGTACAGCCACTTCCTATCTGGAGGTGGCTGTTTTGGCGTAAAAGAAACGTAACGTAGATACATTCATTTTGCAATGGGGAGTCGTCCTTAAAGATGAAATTTAACAAAAAAAGTAAATTTAAATTGAATTTACAGAAAATGGGGATTATAATTGAATTAGATAAATTATAATTTATCGATAAGAAAATATTAATTAATAAATTAATTTTTACCTGAAGTTCTCATTTTATATTCGTATAAGGAGGTCTGAGTATATAAAGCTTTAAGACGTAGTACATTCAAAGCTGAATGATATATGTTAGTTTGCAGTCCTGTAGATTTTACTGGTATTTAATTTGGCCATGTAAAGATGAGTATGGTTATATCACTACTCAGTTTGATGATTTAGTTCATCACCGGTTCACAACAATTAAAACAATAGGGAGAGCATAAATAGTATGAAATACGAAATGATTATCGAAACAGCAGAGCAGCTACATGCACTATCACATCCATTAAGGCAGCGCATTCTGAATGTTTTAACATCTAGAGAGCTAAGTAATAAACAAATTGCCGATGAGCTAGGTGAATCGGCACCAAAAGTACATTTTCATGTAAAAGAGCTTTTAAATGCCGGAATTATTCAACTTACAAAGGAAGAAGTTAAGGGTTCGATAATCGAGAAAAAATATATGGCAGCAGCACGTTCTTTTCGATTATCACCTGCTTTAGAATTATCTAAAGCAGATCAACATATGCTCTATGAATCTACTTTTCATGCAACGTATCAAGATCTCCTTGAAAGTATTGATTATTATGAGGGTGTCATTCCTTTTGCGCAAATCTTCCAGCAACAGGCTTGGTTGAATAAAGAAGAAATAGATTTAATCAATGAACATTTTGCTTCAATCAATGAAATTGTAGAGGCATCACGAACGAATGATGAAAAGGATGAGGCTACTTCGCTTTATTCACTTAGTTACTTTTTTCATCTAGCGTCTCAAAGGAAATCTACTTCTGATGGTCATGAAAAATGAACATTTTAAAGAATTCCTTGCTTTTAAACAAAAACTTTTCCTTGTTTTTCTTCGGGCAATCGTTATCAACAGTTGGTGATGGATTTAAACAGATGGCGATTATTTATCTGATATTTGAAATGGGCGGCGGGGGAATGGAAGTAGCCCTGTCTCAGTTTTGTTTAATGGTACCCCGGATTCTTGTTTTATTATGGGGTGGAGTAGTGGTTGATCGTTTAAACGCTAAAACCGTTATCTGGACGACAGATTTATTTCGGTTTATCATAACGGCAATATTAGTCGTATGTATGATGATCGATTCCTTAACTTTTCCATTTCTCTATTTCTTGCTTTCTTTATCAGGAGTGATAAGCGGATTTTTTTACCCGGCCTTCAGTTCAATTGTCCCTTCAATTGTGGAAGAGAAGGATTTGGAAAGAGCGAATGCTGGGGTGCAGTCAATCTCGCAGATAGCTATGTTTATAGGTCCACCTCTAGCCGGTCTGTTAATCGCGTATTCAGGTGTCACTATTGTCTTCATTGCCAATGCGCTATCCTATCTTATAGCTTCGTTGACAGGCATGTTTATAAAAATTAATAAACAAACACTTCCTAAAATGAAGAAGTCAACCATTCTTAAAGATGTTTCAGAAGGGTTTCAGCAGGTGTGGAGCGTTAAATGGCTTAGAACCTTATTATTAGTTGATTTAATAGGGGGGCTAGCAGTTGTCGGACCCTTGCAGGTTATATTACCCGTCTATTCAAAGGAGAGTTTAGGTCTAGGCAGCTCTCAGGTGGGAATCGTTATGGCGGCTTTCGGTATAGGATCCCTTATAGGAATGGTCATTGTTTCAAAAGTAAAAAGGAAATATAAGACCATTCGTTCCTATTATTTTCTTGAAATATTTCAAGGTGCTGTCTTATTTCTAATCGCTATTCCTTCTCTTTGGGTAGTGTTAACTATCTTATGTATCGTAGGTATATTAAATGGTATCTCAGGTGTCATCATGACTACACAAATACAAGCTCATGTTCCAATGAATAAGCTCGGCAGGACAATGAGTATAGTTGCGCTCGCATCTTTTGGGGCAGTGCCTATCTCTCAGTTGTTTTCAGGTTGGATTACCGAACATGCACCATTAGCAGTTGGGTTTATTCTAGCATCGATCTTATTATCCATAAGCGGCTTATTTGGAGTGGTTGTTACAAAGAAACAGGGAAAAGTAACATTTCAAACACCCGCCGGTACGAGTGATTCTAAATGAATAGTGAGAGATAAATTTCTTTCCCATGTCAGACAATGGTCTTTGTCTAAGTTATTCAGAGAATCTACATTCATCGCAGAAAATCTTCTCGTTATATCCTTCAACGACCAGGCCATTCATCAATAGCAGTCATGACAACTCTCTTCCTTTGGAGCCATCCTTAAAAAATTTCATAAAATTGCGTTCACATGACGGGTATTGATCCAATAAGGATTAATACCCGTTAGTATTCTTACGAGAGAAACGGATCCTATAGTTATGTACTAATTGCATATAATGAAAGGCTGATTACATAAATGTATAGTTTAGATAGCGGAAGAGGGATAAAACATCCTGAAAGTTGAAATAAAGATGTAGTGATACTTGTCACTATGGAGGGTAACCAATGGAATACGATAAATATCTGAGAACTATGCCGAGCCATCATCTGAATCTCGGCAGGTTCAGAATATTTTCATTCCTCTCTTTCTCCTCCCTTCCACTTGGTATAATGTGGGTAAAAATAATCCTCTCCCTATCAAAGGAAAGAGAACCAATGGAGGAATGCCCTTTGACTCAGCTCATTCAACTCCCGCCTGTGCTAGAACCTTTTCGCGAGGCTATTGAACAATCCCGCACACCATTCATTCGCATCCAGACTCAAAGAGGAACACCCGCTTTATTTGAAAGCAAATTCGGGGGATACCCCTACCTTCCAAAAGACTTCCCTCACCCTGTGGATGAAAAAGGGAATCCCCTTCGCTTTTTGGCACAATATCGATTGGATCATCTCCCGCCTCTTTCTGACTTACCGACAGAAGGGATGCTTCAGTTTTTCATCTCCACCCCTGATGACGGCAGTTTGGGTTCCAATTGGGATAACTTAAGCGATTCGCGGAATTTTCGTGTAATCTTTCATCCTGCAGTCACCGAAGACGTGTCACTTCTCTGTACCGATTTTAGCCATCTTACGGTGGACGACGATGATGAGTATTTTCCTGTGGATAGAGAATATGCCCTTGCTTTTACCTTGTCTGAAGAAATTGTTGGGTTATCCGACTATCGGTTTGAGCGTCTGGACATTTCGTTCTCAGAGGACGAGGAAGAAACCGTTTGGGATAGTTGGCATGAACAGTTTTCAAACGGGGGACATAAAATCGGTGGATATGCCGCCTTTGCGCAATTTGATCCACGTGATTCGGCTGAGCATGAAGACTATTCGGTTCTTTTGCTTCAAATTGACAGCGAGGAAGAAACTGATGACATCATGTGGGGAGATGTTGGGGTAGCCAATTTCTTTATCCGTCCAGAGGATTTGAAAAAGCGGGATTTCTCCCGTGTATTGTATACGTGGGATTGCGGCTGACGGCATTCTTGGGAACTGTTAGACAAACAAAAGGCTTTTTAATAAAGGTTTATTTTAGTGATTGCGGAATTAATTTATGAGATTGTTATGGAAGGGGGATGTTTCTTTGGTTGATAACAAATTTTTATCACAAACTTTTTTGGCCTTTGCCGAAAGGGAATGTAAAGGATCTAGCCCATTATACGAATTGTTATCCATAAATATTTCTAAGGATTATGAACTTCTAGAAATTTGTAGTAATGCAGGAGAGGGGCAACCCATTCCAAACCTGTTATTCGGTGCAGTACATTATCTTTTATTAAAAGGTAATGACCACCCATTGAAAGAATTTTACCCAAGTATAGTTAATAATCCAAAGTCATATAGAGAATCGTATAAATTCTTTAAGGATTTTTGCTTTAAACATCGGAGTGAAATTGAGTCAATTCTCAAGACTAGACTTGTCCAAACGAATGAAGTACGAAGATGTGCATATCTTTATCCTGTTTTTTGTACTATTTATGAGATAGTGAAGAAACCACTAACACTTATTGAAATTGGAACGAGTGCAGGATTACAGCTTCTTTGGGACCAATATTCATACTCATACGGGCAAAATGACATATATGGCAGGTTTGATTCCAGACTTAATATTACTGCACAAATAAAAGGAGAAAATACTCCGATTCTCCATTCGACGCCGCCGCCAGTATCGGCAAGGATTGGTATAGATTTAAATACAATTCATTTAAATGATGAAGATGAGAAATTGTGGCTTAAATCCTTAATATGGACAGAACATAAAGAGAGATTGTGTATGTTTGAAGAAGCTGCAAGTTATATTAAAGAAGTTCCAGTGAGTTTATATGATGGTGATGGGGTTAGTATGTTACCTAAATTTGTTGATAACACTTCAGAAGACAGCGTGATTTGTATTTTTCATACTCACGTTGCTAACCAGATACCCGTAGAAAAGAAAAAACAACTGTTGCAAATTGTTGAAGGTATTGGTAGGAATAGGGACGTATTTCATATATACAATAATATTCAAGATAGGTACTTGCATCTTGATTATTATTTGGATGGTGTTGAGAGTAAAAATACTATAGCTACAACAGATGGACACGGTAGATGGTTTGAATGGTTTTTGAAAAGCCAAATGCCAATTCAGTAAATGGTGAAGCTGCTACTCTATGGGTGGCTTTTTCACTGTCTGAATTTGTGGAAAAATGTACTTAAACTATAGGGAGCGTTGATCCAAGGAGGATTAATGCTCTTTTTTGTTGAATTCCTTATTGTTATATGTGACAGGTTAGCTCAATAATGCGAAGAACTTACACTTTCCTTATGTAGAATAATGAATGTTAAAAAAGGAATTAGAGGTATTTGGTATTGAAGAAATTCAAAGGTTTTCTAAATCACGTCATATGGAGGGTTTTATGAAGCGTTTAAAAAAGATGCTTGGTATCCTAGTCTTCACAATCTTGTTATCCTCTTGCAGCAATTCCTTTTTAGGCAGTTGTCCTGATGGTGAAATTGAATGGATGGATGTCTTGAAGATTAGCGGTATCAAATACCAACACCAGTTTCCAGACTCTGCGGATGAGTCGGGTCCCATTTCAATTGAAAAGGGCAGGAAGCTTGGGGAAGTTGCCTATAGGATGGCTGATAATGCTTGTAGCGATCACCAGATGGAAAATGGGGATGCCACGTTTTTGGAAGAGGGGACACCCATCTATGAGGTGAAAGGCTATCCGTCAGATTTGCTGGTGATGGCCAACGATAAAACTTATGTGGTGGATACCCATATCGAGGCCAAAACGGCTGCTGACCTAGTACCAATGAGAAAGTTCGTGAAAAATATTTACATTGAAAGTACAGAAGATGGAGAACGAATACACACATTCTCACAACCTTCAAAAACGAAATTCCTAGATGCTTGGGATCAATTGAAATTGGAGGATATTGAGACTTTGTATAAGGATGATAAAATGGACGGAAAACGATTATTTTTAGAAATTGAACTGAAGAATGGTGTAGCATTTAGGCTGATCTATGTAACAGATTCGAATATGTTTAATAATGGGGCAATCGGAAACGAAAAAATAAAAGACGTGATTGAATCTGAAATAACAGATATACAAGAAGAATCATTATTCGACCAATAGAGACTAACCAGTTACCAATAACCTGGGCGTTGGTCCAAAGGAGGATTAATGCTCTTTTTGTTGAATTCTTTATTGAGGGAGTTTAGTCGAATAAATAAAATTATAAAAAATCGAACCTTTAGTTTATTTTTCTTCATATAATTATTATGACACTTGAAAGGTGGGGTTTTTATGTACAAAGAGAACGGTATAGAAGCTTATGAAGCATATAATCGAACTGAGTTATTAGCAGGTTTAGAGGTGAAATCTGAATATATCCTTATTAAAGGAGACTATTATAAAGACATAAGAAAGATTATGGATACTCATCCTCCAGAAAACGAAAGTATAGGAGTGGCCTTAGGAAGTGCAGGTGTGCTATCAATTCTTATTTATGCAATAAATGCAGTAAGAATTTCCTTCAGTAAAGAAGATAAAACGGATAAAATCATTGACAGAAAGTTAAATTTATACAAAATTAAAAGGATTACAGATGACGGTTTATTATTGAGTTTAAAGCAGTTAGATTATTAGAAATGGCATATAGAGAACTATTTTGGATAGTTCTATGCGAATAAATACACTTAAACTCTCGGGGGCATTTATCTAAGAAGGATTAATGCCTTTTTGTGTGGAATTCCTTATTGGAGAAACGGGCAGGTTAGCGGAAGAAGCATTTAACCATAAATTAATAGAAAATATAATGTACAGGTAAGATAACAAGAAGGTTACCAAATTTAAAGTGGTGATAATATGAATAATAAAACGTTTAAAGGCAGTAATGATTTCGAACACTTGATTAAGCTAATCAACTCAGTTCCCCAAAAACAATCAACTTTGTTAATTGGGATAGACGGCTGTGGAGGTTCAGGGAAAAGCACACTCGCTAGTAAGTTAAAGAGTAAATTATTAAATACAACTGTTGTGCATATGGATGATTTCTATTTGCCTTCTTCACAACTTCTAAAAACGCTTCCGAAGAATAAGCCCGTTGGTGCTGATTATGATTGGAGGCGTGTTTTAAATCAGGTTCTTGAACCCTTAGCTCAAAATAAAGAAGGGCATTACCAGCGATATGATTGGGTAAGGGATATTTTAGCAGAGTGGCATACTGTTCCAGTTGGAGGAATTGTCATAATAGAAGGTGTATACACAATACGTCAGGAATTTTTCGGAAAATACGATTTTACAATATGGGTTGAATGTCCAAGAGACACAAGGCTTTCACGAGGTATTGAAAGAGACGGAGAAACAGCTCGTGATATGTGGGAGAATAATTGGATGTTATCGGAGGACGTTTATGTTGAAACATATAGACCTTTTGAAAGAGCCGACTTAATAGTAAGTGGTATTGAATAAATATTCTATAGAGCTAAAGGGGCGGGTCACTATTCCATTTCCGTTCGTATCAATACTTGAAATATCACCATTATTGTTTGAGTTAGAATTTGAGATTGAGAGTCAACCGAGGGATTGGCTTTTTTCTCGTTTTCTTTCAGTGCCAGTGTTTTTACTTAAAATAACTTGTAATTTGCAATTAATATAGCTATTCTATTCAAGGAGGATTACTTGCATATTGCAAGTAAATAAAGCAGGCAAGAGGTGATTTTTTTTGCACGATATTCGGAACCTTTTTCAAATCTTTACACGTCGATTTGGGTTTTTAAACAAGAATTGCTGTCAAGCGGAAGGGCATGATATCTCGCTCGTTCAGAGTCATATTTTATATGAAATTGAACATCAGTCATTGCCTTCGATGCAACAAGTGGCTGACACTCTCGGAACGGATATTACAACGTTTAGCCGCCAGGTTCAATCCTTAGTAAAAAGAGGATTAGTGAAGAAAACACCTGATGCAGAGGACCGGCGGATCTATCTACTTTCTTTGACAGAGGAAGGGCAGCGTGTGGCAGCCAATATCAATGAGCAAATGAATGACTATCTTAATCAAGTCTTTGCCGGGATGAGTGAAACGGAAAAAGAAATGGTAATTCAATCCATTCAGCTTTTGAATGAAAATATGAAAAAAACAACAAGATGCTGTTCTGCTCCATTGGGGTAAGATAGCATTTCGTTAAATACTTGCAAAATACAAATAATAGAGTTGATTTTGCGAGACAGATTTACTTGTAAATGCACCTGAGGGTCATAATAGGAGGAAAGCATTTGCTTCATCAATGCTTCTAACACACTTTTAGTAGGGGATAAGAAATGAAAAAAATTGACTTAACTTCTGGGAATGAACTTTCGGTTATCTCTCTTTTGTCTCTTCCGCTAATAGGAAGTTCCTTGCTCCAGTTTCTATATAACTTTATTGACATGATCTTCGTTGGAGGTCTTGGTCCTGATGCGATTGCTGCCGTTGGATCAGCAAGCTTTTTTATAAATTTGGGATATGCGGTTCAAGCAATGATTGTCGTTGGCGGAGGAATAAAAATCGCTCATTCAGTAGGGAGGAAGAATGACGCAGAGAGTGCTTCCTATATTGGAAGCTCTTTGTTATTGAATCTTTTTATTGGCATTATAACCGTATTTGGATTGCTGTTATTTGGAAATCGTCTGTTGGATTTATTGAATTTAAATAATGATGCCGTACAAATAGATGCTTATAAATACCTGGCGGTGTCTGCCTTTATGCTCTTTTTCTCCTATTTCAACACGTTCTTCATTCGAATGTTCAGCAGCTTTGGAAACAATAAACAAAGCTTCTATATCAGTGCCTTTGGTCTTATCTTAAATATCATTCTTGATCCGATTTTTATCTATACATTTAAATGGGGCGTCATTGGTGCTGCCATTGCGACATTGATTTCTCACATTCTTATGTTCATTTTATTTATCTATCTAGCGAGAAGTATTCTGTTCAAGAAGAACATTTTCCAAATACGTTTTCAACAGTTCAAGGAAATCATAGGACTTGGTATTCCGATGTCAATACAACGAATTCTGTTTACCGTCATCAATATCATACTAGCTATCATGATTGCTTCTTATGGAACGGATGCGGTTGCCGCACAAAAAATCGGTCTTCAAATTGAATCGATTACGTTCATTGTCATGGGCAGTTTAAATGGAGCGGTTGGCAGCTTCATTGGTCAGAATTTTGGAGCAAAAAAATATAAACGAATCTTAAAAGGGTACCGAGTTAGTCTATTGCTCGGCATATCCTATGCCCTTATAACGAGCATCATCTTTATCTTCTTCTCGGAAGAATTAGCTGGGATATTTACGCGCGATCCTGAAACAATCGCGATTACTTCAGCCTATCTGACAATAATCGGTCTCTCTCAAATATTTATGGCAATTGAAATCATTTGCATGGGTGCTTACACAGGGATTGGTATGCCGAAAATCCCTTCAACGATTTCTGTTATCTTTACGCTAATGCGAATACCTCTAGCCATCTTGCTTATTCCTTCATTAGGGTTGGCTGGGATTTGGTGGAGTATTGCGATTTCGTCATTTGTAAAAGGAATAGTATCCGTGCTCATTTTCAACACAATTTATAGGAGGAAATATCAGCATGCCATTTAATCTCTTCTCTACTCTTTCAAATAAACAGATCTTGGATGTGAATATTGGACTTGAACGGGAGGGGTTACGTGTTACAAGTGAAGGCACTCTTTCATTAACGCCGCATCCTGCTGTTTTTGGTGATAAAAAAGAGCATCCTTATATCACGACAGATTTTTCAGAATCTCAAATAGAATTGATTACACCCGTCTTTCATACAACAAACGATGCAGTTGATTTTTTAGACTCCTTATACAATATAGCGGCATTGGAGCTGGACAATGAATTTATATGGCCCCAATCCATGCCTGCCATCACACCGGAAGTAGAAGATATTCCGATAGCGATCTTCCCTAACCAGGAAAAAGATGAGCAATATCGAGAGTATTTGAGAAACAAATATGGAGGAAAAAAACAACTTATTTCTGGAATTCACATTAACTTCTCCTTAGGAGATGCATTGATACAGACACTCTATACGAAAACCAATCAACAAAAATCCTATCAAGCGTTTAAGCATGATCTTTATTTAAAGCTTACTCGCAACTACTTACGTTACCAGTGGTTCCTGGTCTATACCCTTGGTGCTTCCAATACGATTCATACAACCTATGAGAAGAAATGCGTAGATACGATGGAAGAAATCTCTCCTGAAACGTATTCGAACAACAAGGCCATATCTTATCGAAATAGCCTTTGTGGGTATCAAAACAAAGAATTCATCGAATTGGATTATTCCTCTCTCGAAAATTATGTGGATTCCATTACAGCTTATATCAACCACGGGGTGCTTAAAGATATAAGGGAGCTCTATACCCAGGTGCGGTTGAAGGGCAAAGGTCCTGTTTATTCTACAGAGGATTTACTGCAAGACGGTATTGAGTATGTAGAGCTTCGCACGATTGATATCAACCCATTTGTAAAGAGTGGACTTTCCGTTGCTGATTTGAATTTTATTCATTTATTTTTATTATATTGCATAGAAAAGGAAGAGCCGCCATACGAAAAATGGCAGCTAGAAAGTGAGCGGAATATCCAAAAAGCAGCTGTTGAAGGTCAAAATGGGCAGCTTATGCTCCAACAAAATGGCGCAGAGGTTTCCATAAGAAGCTGGGGAAACGAAATCATACAGGACCTGTTAAAAATGAACGAGCAATATGAGCTGCCATTTAAGGAAGTTCTGAAAGCAAAGGAAGACATCATTCACAATCCAGAAAAGACCTATGCCTATAAACTGGGCCAGTTATGTAAAGAAAAAGGGTATATAGAGGCGCATATGGAATTGGCTAAAAAACATAGAGACGCAGCTTTCCGTGAACGCTTCTTATTTAAACCTTATACCGATATGGAGCTTTCAACACAAATACTGCTGAAGGAAAGCGTTAAGAGAGGCATCTCTTTCGGAATCATGGATCGAAAAGAGAATTTTATCGAACTAATAAAAGGGAGCAATGTGCAATATGTCAAACAGGCGACAAAAACAAGCAAGGATCAGTATGTCGCTGTTTTGATCATGGAAAACAAAAGCGTGACCAAGCAGATTCTTAAAAGGAACGGTTTGCAGACTCCGGAAGGGGAAGAGTTTTTTGATCTGGCATCTGCTAAAGAGTCAATTCATCATTGGGTTAATCGGCCATTAGTTATAAAGCCAAAATCAACAAACTTTGGATTGGGGATTTCAATATTCCCGAAAGGAGCCGGTAAAGAAAGCTTGATTCAAGCATTAAATATCGCTTTCAGAGAGGATTCGGCCGTTCTTATAGAGCCTTTCATAAAAGGGAAAGAATATCGCTTTTTGGTCATTGGAGATGAGACGGTGGCAGTCTTGCATAGAGTGCCAGCCAATGTTACAGGTGATGGAATATCAACCATTCAACAATTAATAGACCAAAAAAATGAAAATCCATTAAGAGGAAGGGGGTATAAAACGCCTCTAGAGAAAATCCAGATTGATGAAAACATGAAGCTTTTTCTAGAACAGCAAAACCTAACAATTGACTCTGTTATACCCAAAGGAGAAGAGCAATATTTACGTGAAAACTCTAATATATCCACCGGCGGGGACAGCGTCGATGTTACGGACATGGTGCCAATCAGCTTCAAAAAAATAGCGGTAGAGGCCTCCAAATCAGTTGGAGCCAATATTTGTGGAGTGGATATGATAGTGGAGGATCTAACTGATGACCACTCCCCATATTCCATCATTGAATTGAATTTCAACCCTGCCATCCACATTCATTCGTATCCATATGAGGGGAAGGAACGAAATATAGCCTATAACATTCTCCAGCTCTTAGAATTAGATTAAGTTTCAGAGATGAAGCCAGTGGGAAACCACTGGCATTTTTTGTGTGCTTTGTTCATAACCATGACACAGGTGGTTAGCGGTTAAAAGGGATTTATGGGGTTGTGGAGAATGTTGAATCATAAGCCATTCTTACAGGGGGGTTACGTGAAAAAAACAATGGCCATCTATCTGCTTCCATTATGTCACTTCATTTTGGCTGGTTGTACGGGGGATGACGAGCTTTTAAGCTGCGCTTCTATTCAAGAAAGTGCTGGCTATGGCTGTTAACAGCCATGTTTTATAATCAATGATAATCTTAACGATTAAAGAAACAATATGGAGGGGGTGTTATTATTTGCTATTTCTAAACATACCTGTTATTCTTAAGAAGAATTATTTTTGTTCGGTTTCAGATTGAGAAGCGATTTTGATTTTCGTCTAAGGTTTTGAGCAAGGATAGTAATACATTGTGTGGAAACACACTAGGAGGCAACAACTATGGAACAAGGTAAAGTAAAATGGTTTAACGCAGAAAAAGGCTTTGGATTTATCGAACGTGAAGGCGGAGAAGACGTATTCGTACATTTCTCAGCAATCCAAGGCGAAGGTTTCAAATCTTTAGACGAAGGTCAAAGTGTAACTTTTGACGTAGAACAAGGCCAACGCGGCCCACAAGCTACAAACGTTCAAAAAGCTTAATAACAGCTAAGAAAAGACCCTGCCGGTGCAGGGTCTTTTTTTATACTCAT